>NZ_JBTRWP010000019.1:0-19264 GCF_054609335.1 Acidiferrobacter sp.
TTATGATGGTGACGCCGGGCGATATCGAGGACTTCTTGTTTGGCTTTCTTTTTGCGGATGGGTTGATCCGCTACGCCACGGACGTTCTGGCTTGGGAAATCGTGGAATCACAGAACCTCTACACCGCCTATGTCCAACTGACCGAATCGATGGCCCAAACGGCTCGTGAGCGGGCCCGTGGTGTCATCGGAGCAAGCAGCTGTGGGCTATGTGGCGTACCACGCATGGACGAGCGCCTAGAGGTCTGCGAGAAGATTACGACAAAAGTGGTCGTGTCAATTGACGAGATCGCAGAGGCATTGAAAGATATGCAATCTGGCCAAGAAATCAATCGGCGCACCGGTACAGCCCATGCCGCCATCTTGATTGAGGGATCCCATCGAGTGGTCCGTGAGGACATAGGCAGACATAATGCCGTCGACAAGGTCGCGGGTTGGGCCGTGCGCCACGCATGGAATCCGTCGAATCTTTGCTTGTTAGCGGTGTCATCTCGATTGACGTTTGAGATCATACATAAAGCGGCCCGCCTGCGTGTTCCGATCGTAGCTGCGATTTCGGGCGTAAGTGGCCTCGCTGCACGCACAGCGGAACGGGCGGGCATCACGGTGGTCGCCTACGCACGCGAAGGACGCATGACCATCTACACGCACAAGGAACGTATTGTCCGAGAGCGGATAAATACCTGACACGAAAAAGTAGGCGCCGTGGTACAAACACGGTGGTTGACCGCCCCCCTTATCCAACCGCCCATAGTGCGGCCGGATAGGTTCGTCCCCGGAGGGATTTCGCGGACAGGCGCTGTAAGGGTGAGCGTGAGGT
The DNA here is from genome assembly GCF_054609335.1 of Acidiferrobacter sp. NCBI lineage: Bacteria > Pseudomonadati > Pseudomonadota > Gammaproteobacteria > Acidiferrobacterales > Acidiferrobacteraceae > Acidiferrobacter > Acidiferrobacter sp. The sequence goes on from NZ_JBTRWP010000019.1 coordinate 820, forward strand.
GTACGCGTCATCCACACCCTTCACTCTGGCGCAGCCGATGCCGTTGAAGGCCCAAGCGACCATCTCATGATTTCATGTTGGACAAGGCGGCGTGTCGGCTAGGCGATGCTGGCCGTGCTAGAATGATCGCAAACCGAAACCCTAACATGCCCCGCGCGGGGCCCGAGTGGCGAGATTTTAAGGCGCCCTACCCTCGCCGCCGGCCCAGAGCCGCAAACGCGCCGTGACTGACATCGACCTCAAGCACCCGTCCCTCTACGTGAATAGGGAACTTGGCGTGCTCGCCTTCAACCGCCGAGTCCTCGAGCAGGCCAAGGACGTTCGCTTGCCGCTCCTCGAGCGGCTGCGCTTCCTGGGCATATCGAGCACCAATCTCGATGAGTTCTTCGAAGTCCGCGTAGCCGGTCTTCAGCAACGCGCTGAGGTCGCAGGAAGCACTCTCGCTCCCGACGACAAGACCGCGGCGGAGATCCTGCAGACCGTGCGTGCGGAAGCCTTGGACCTCGTCGCCGAACAATACCGGGTCTTCAACGAGATCCTGATCCCGGAGCTTGCCGCCGCGGGCATCCACATCATCAAGCGCGACGCATGGACCGAGCCCCAAGATGCCTGGCTGCGCCGTCACTTCGAAGACGAGCTCTTGCCCATCATGAGTCCTCTCGGGCTCGATCCGGCCCACCCTTTTCCGCGCATCCTGAACAAGAGCCTGAACTTCATCGTGTCCCTCGAGGGCCGCGACGCTTTCGGCCGGCAAGGAGGCATGGCCATCGTGCAAGCGCCGCGCGCCCTGCCGCGCGTCATAGCGCTTCCGGACAGCAGTCGCCAGTGTCACAAGTTCGTGTTGCTGTCATCGGTCATCCACGCCTATGTCGACCAACTCTTTCCAGGCATGAAAGTGCTCGGCTGCTACCAGTTCCGCGTGACGCGCAATAGCGACCTCTTTATCGACGACGACGAAATCAGCGACATCCTGCGCGCCGTGCAAGGCGAGATCGCCTCGCGGCGCTATGGGGACGCCGTGCGTCTCGAGGTCTCCCGCGAATGCCCGGACACCACCAGCACTTTTCTTCTGCAGCAATTCGAACTGAACGCCGACGACCTCTACGCGGTCAATGGGCCCGTGAACCTCAATCGCCTGGGCGAGATCTATGATCGCATCGATCGCCCGGACCTGAAGTATGCGTCCTTCATGCCCGGGGTGCCGCGTGCACTTGCGACCGGCGTCGACCTCTTTGCCGCCATACGCCACGCCGATATCCTTCTGCACCACCCCTTCGAATCCTTCCTGCCGGTCGTGGAGTTCATACAGCAGACGGCGGCCGACCCCTCGGTGCTTGCCATCAAACAAACCATGTACCGATCCGGTCCGGACTCCCTCATCGCCGATGCCCTAGTGCAGGCGGCGCAAGCGGGCAAGGAAGTCACGGTGGTGATCGAGCTGCGCGCGCGCTTCGACGAGGCCGCCAACATCGCACTCGCCAACAAGCTGCAGGAGGCCGGGGCCCATGTCCTCTACGGGATCGTAGGCTTCAAGACCCACGCCAAGATGGCGCTTGTCGTACGTCGCGAGGACGGTGCCCTGCGCCGCTACGTCCATCTAGGCACCGGCAACTACCACCTGCGCACAGCTAAGGCCTATACCGATTACGGCTATTTCACATGCCGACCCGAGATCGGCGAGGACGTAAACCACGTCTTTCTGCAATTGACGAGCTTAGGGAGTGGCCCACCCCTTGAGTGCCTCGTACAAAGCCCGTTTACGCTCCACAGCCAGATGCTGGCCTTGATCGAGCGCGAGCGTGCCCATGCCGCGAAGGGACAGCCGGCGCACATCATCCTCAAAATCAACGCCTTGACCGAACCCGAGATCATTCAAGCCCTCTATCGCGCCTCCATGGACGGCGTGCGCATCCAACTCATCGTGCGCGGCATCTGTTGCCTGCGTCCCGGCATCGACGGCGTCTCCGACCATATCCAGGTCCGCTCCATAATCGGGCGCTTCCTCGAACATAGCCGCGTCTACTCTTTCGCAAACGGCGGCAAACCCGAGGTCTACCTCGCCAGCGCCGACTGGATGGAACGGAATTTCTTCCGGCGCGTCGAGGTGGCCTTTCCGATTCAATCCCCACGCCTGCGCGACCGGGTCGCACGCGACTTGAAGCGCTATCTGAAGGACAACACGGGCGCCTGGATCCTGCAGCCCGACGGCCAATATCACAGGCCGCATCCCCGCAAGTTCAACAAGCGCGACGCGCAGGCCGAGCTCCTCACGGAACTCGCCGACCGCAGCTAAGACCCGCATCACAAAAATGTTAGGCATTTAGCGCAAAGCGAACACCGCTTTTTTGCATATCTGCAAGCTCTGGGGCCAGTTCACGCCATAGGGCATCCCGAACGGGTCCTGCGCGCAGGCTCGCGCGGATCTCAAGCACCGCCCCACGCGCGCCCAGGCGCCAGGGGATGCGCCGACGGGCGACCGGCAGAGACTTCTCTATGCGCAAAAGCGTCACGGCGATGCGCGTGATGACAGCCAGGCGCAGCGCTGAATCCCCGAAGGACTTCTTGATCGCACCGACCGCAGGCTGCGTCCACTTGCCCCGGTGCAGGCCCACCAATGCGGCGATCAGCGCCTGCTCTTGCGGCGCGACTCCGGCCATCTCGGCATGAGCCACGATATAGGCGCTGTGGCGCTCGTAGTGCAGGCGATTGATGCCGGTCCCACAGGCGTGCAGTCGCACCGCCCACTCCACGAAGCGCCCATCCTCCGGGGACAAACGCCAGGGGCCTGCCACGGCCTCGAAGAGCGCGGCGGCGCGCTCGGCTCCCTGGGACCCATAGGGGTCGGGCCAGCGCGCGGCGAGTCGCGCCACCGCCTCGCTGCGGACATCCGCCCCCGACAAACGCCCGATCAAGTCCCGAAGGATACCCTCGCGCAAGGCGCCCTTGGCGACCCCCATCTCGCCGATCTCCAAAACCTCGAATAGCGCGATCAGGATGGCAAGCCCTCCGGCGAAAACCGGCGCGCGCTCGGTGGCAAGCCCCGGAAGGACCAAGCGATCAGCGTAGCGCTGGCCGAGAACGCGCTCCTTTAACACCTCCAGGGCGCCCGGCGAGAGCACCCCCGTGGTAAGCCCGAGCTCGCGCGTCACGGCCTCGACTGCGCGTATCGTTCCGGACGACCCCATGACCCGCTCCCAGCGCGCGGCAAGCAAGCGTTCACGAAGCGGCATCAGTTTCTGTCGGGCGAGCGCCACGGCCTGGCCGAAACGCGTCTCGCTCAACAAGTGGCCAGCCAAGAAGCGATCCGTCAGGGTGACGCAGCCCATGGTCACGCTCTCCAGGATCTCCGCATGCCCGCCCATCCCGACAATGAGCTCGGTGCTGCCGCCCCCTATGTCGATGACCAGCGCGCGGGTCTCGGGCGCAATCCCTGGACTCACACCCCGGTAAATGAGACGCGCCTCCTCGACGCCCGACACGACCTCCACGGGCGCCCCCAGCCGGGCGTAAGCCTTCTGCAGAAAGGACTCGGCCCCCACGGCCTGACGCAGGGTATTGGTCCCGACGACCCGCACGAGCTCTGGACGCCACAGCGCCAGACGCTGCCCGAAGCGCCTCAGGCAGTTCAAGGCCGCCTTGGCGGCCACCGGCCGGATATGCTGCTTGCGATCGAGCCCCGATCCGAAACGCAGCATCTCGCGCATCTTATCGACCACCACAGGTTCCCCTTCCTCGACCTTGGCAATAACGAGATGGAAGCTGTTCGAGCCGAGATCGACCGCCGCGATCACCGGGGCACGGTTACGCGCCGCACGCTTGACGATCTTTTTGGGGGTGACCTTTGCGGGGGCTTTGGGCATGGGGCCGCATCCTTCCAGAAACAGAGGACTCGGAGTCTGGCGAATAGTGGCGACCATGACAAGGCGGTGCGAACATCAGGACACCCGGAATGCCCCCGCACGGAACCGGACTCTGATCCCGTTGCGGTCCGCCGCGAAATCGCTACACTTCCCGCATCACGTCCGATGATATCTCATGTCCGCCAATGAACACCCTGAAGGCGCTCACGCGCCCCTGTCTTTCGCATTGCTTGGCTTTCTTGCGTTCATGGCCGGGGCGACCGTGGCCAACCTGTATTATGCGCAGCCGCTCTTGGCCGAGATCGCACGAAGCTTTCATGTGGACGCCGGCCGCGCGGGCCTCATATCGGTCGCGACCCAAGCCGGTTATGCGGCGGGCCTGGCCCTGATCGTACCGCTTGGCGACGGACGCGAACGCAAAACGCTCATCGTTGCCACCACCACCCTGATCGCGGTGGCGCTCGTGCTTGTGGCGCTCAGTCCCGACTTCGCGATCCTGCTTGCTGCCAGCCTCTTCATGGGGCTCTCGACGACCGTCCCACAGTTGCTCGTGCCGTATACAGCGACCCTGGCGCCCCCCGCGCGGCGGGGCCGGGCCGTCGGTCTCGTCATGAGCGGCCTCCTGATCGGTATCATCGTCTCACGTGCCTTGAGCGGCTTTGGGTCCTTCCTTGGATGGCGGGTCATCTACGGGCTCGCCGCCGGCGTGATGGCGCTGTGCGCGGCCACCGCCGCCCGCCTCCTCCCCCGTCAAGCGCCACCCGAATCGGTCCCCTACGGCACTCTGCTCAGGTCCCTCAGAGGACTCTGGCAAAACGAGCCCGTACTGCGTTTTCACGCCTTCCTAGGGGCCATGGGCTTCGCCGCCTTCAGCGACTTCTGGACACCGCTCGTCTTTCATTACGGCCATCTCTTTCCGGGGGAGGCGAGCCGCATGGTGGGGATTACGGGCTTCATAGGCGTGTCTGGGGCCCTGGCCGCGCCGCTCTCCGGTCGCCTGTCCGAGCGCCATGGGGTGCTCGCCGTCAACGGCAGCTTCCTCTTACTCGTAGGCGTCGCCTTCCTGATCCTCTGGCTTCAGGGCAATTCCTTGGCCGGGGTCGCCGCAGGTGCGGCCCTCCTCGACGCCGGCGTCCAAGGCAGCCACATCTCCAATCAGACGCGCCTTTATGCCCTTAGGGCGTCGGTCCGCAATCGCCTGACGGCGGTTTATATGACCGCCTACTTCGCGGGCGGCGCGCTCGGTTCGCTCGTCGGCACCTGGGCCTGGAAGGAGGCGGGGTGGCCCGCGGTGTGCGCCACAGGTGCCGCCTTCGCGCTCGCGGCCCTCTTACGCCTAATCGCGGGCTTTCACGGTGCAAGGTCCCGCCCGCCCCAAGCCGGAACGGGCGCATAGGCGCGCCGGGTCGCGCCCGGACCCCCGGCATTCACGGGGGCCTGCGACTTACACTGCAGCTTGTTTACAATGGCGGTTTACCACCTATTTGGAGTTCCCATGGCCCGCCACTATACCCTGACGCTCTCCTGCCCCGATCGGGTGGGCATCGTTGCCGCCGTAAGTGGGCTCATCGCAGGCCACGGCGGCTGGATCACGGAAGCCAACCATCATTCCGACCCGGAAGCCGGACGTTTCTTCATGCGCCAGGAGATCCTGGCCGATTCACTGCCGTTCGGTATTGAGACCTTCCGCGAACGTATCGCGCCGATCGCCGCGCACTTCACCATGGACTGGCAGCTCGTCGACAGCGCCCGTAAGAAGCGGGTCGTGATCCTGGTCTCGCAACTCGGGCACTGCCTCTACGACCTCCTCGCGCGCTGGCAAGCCCAGGAATGGGATATCGAGATCCCTTGCGTGATCTCAAACCACGACACCCACCGCCGCTTCGTCGAATGGCACGGCATTCCCTTTCATCACCTGCCGTCAGCCCCAAATTATAAGGCGGAGGCCTTCGCCCGCATCCAAGAGCTCTTCGACGACGCACATGGCGACGTCATGGTCCTTGCGCGCTATATGCAGATACTCCCGGAAGCCCTCTGCCGACGCTACCCGAATCGCATCATCAACATCCATCACGGCTTTCTGCCGAGCTTCAAGGGCGCCAAGCCTTACCACCAGGCCTATGAGCGCGGCGTGAAACTCGTGGGGGCGACCTGTCACTATGTGACCTCGGATCTGGATGACGGACCCATCATCGAACAGGACGTCGTGCGCGTGGACCACTCCGATGACCCAAGCGACCTCGTGCGCTACGGCCGCGACATTGAGAGGACCGTGCTCGCGCGCGGGCTCGGCTATCACCTGGATGACCGGGTTCTGATCCACGGCCGCCGCACGGTCGTGTTCCGCTAGAGCAACGCGCGCCCACCCTAACTCAAGGATGCGACGACCGTGTGACGAAAACCCCGGGCACCAGCTTAGATAGCGCCCCGGGCCCCGCTCCTACTTTCGGCTGCCGACTTGGGCCGCTTATCGCGGAACCCGCTAGAAGTGGAAATTCGCCGCAAGGTAGAAGGTGCGAGGAGCTCCCGGGTATCCAAGAGTCGCCCCAGCGCTATTGCCCCCTAAATAGCCCCCGGAGGTCACATAGGCGTACTCGTTGAACCTCTTATCAAGAAGATTCAGGATAGAAAGCGTGATCTTGACCTTCTCGGGACGTCCAAAGGCGCTCCCGGCGGGAACGGTTACACCGAACGAAGCATTCCAGATGTCATAGCTCGGCAGCGTACGGGCCGACGGGGCACCCGTGGCGTTGTTGAAAAGGTGCTGGCTTCCGGTGAATGTCGTCCAAAGCTTCGGTTCATAGACGAGCCCGCCATCGAACAGACGGTATGAGACGCCGGCGCTTGCGGTCTCGCTTGGGACATAGGGAACCGCAAGGCCCGCGTAAGCCACGCCACCTGTCGTATAATTCACGTAATGGGCGCGTTCATAGCCGATATTCCCGTAGACATGCAGGGCGCCTATGGGATTATCCTCGGACGACAGGTTCACGCCCTGATACAGGCTGTCACCCGTAGCCTCCACGGCGTTACCGTTACTCGTCGTAACGCTAATAAACTGATTCTTGAGCGACAACCGGTAGTAATCCAGATTTAGCATGAAATGGTGCGCCATGCCCGCATGTCGGACCAAGACGTGCAGGCCGGCCGTATCATAGCGACCCTCCGTTGGCACAAGCACTGATGAGGGCAGCGACTGATAGGGGCCGCCGCCACCGCCCACCTCCGGATTCTGATAGGCCGTGGCGCTCTGCGCGTACAGCGCAATATCACGTGTCACTCGATATCGAACACCCAAGGATGGTTCAAGCTTTGTGAAGGTCGTGGAGCTATTGGGCTGATTTTCGGGGTCGTACTGGATATTGGCCTGCGGAAAGTCTGTGCTTGCGTGATTGGCGTAGCTGGTCCCGAAATAGACAAACCGGACGCCCGGCGTCACACTCAAAGATCGCAGGACGGCAATCCGGTCTTGCACGAAGGCGGCAGCAAAGTTCTGATAGAAATAGCCACTTCTGTATTTTGATGGATAGGAATAAGTATAAGCGGTTCCTGAGGGGTCGGTGACTTCTGGGCTGTAGAAAGCGTTACGAGTGTTATAAACGCTATAGAGGTAATAGGCGCCGGCCGCAACCGTGTTACCGGGCAGCGCAAAATCGAACACAACCTTATCGCCCATAGTCGACGTATGCGGGTTGTTGTACTCGAAGAGATTATTGGCGCCCTGATTGAAGTCGTTATAGTGATTGTGGAGCCTATGACCGTGCCGATACCAGAGAGTCTCATGCAGTACTGTCATCGGCGACAGGCGTAGATTGATCGGCATATAGACGAGATAGGTAGCATTCTCGGCCTGCTTATGCCAAACACCGAATGGGATGCCGCTGTAATAGCCAGAGGTAGTTTCGCTATAAAGCGGGCCCGGAATCGTCGCTCCTGCGGCCGTGAAGCCGTTCACCGTAAGGCCAGCAATAGGCCCCAAGGGGATGAACGCCGGGCGATATGATCGGGAATCCGCGACGTAAGCTCCAACGCCAACATTTCCGTGCGGCAGAAGCTTCACGATCTTGGCATAAAGTGCCTGATCATGGCTTGGATTTGCGAAACCATCCTCCTGGGATTGGATATAATCGTTCGACTGCGTGGCGCCAGCCGCAAAGACCGACGAATAGCCGTCATGAAGACCCGTGCGCATAGCGAAGTGAAAGCCTTGAGTGGCATAGCTTCCAAGTGTTACGCCAAGATCCGCGCTGGGGCGTCGGGTCGGTTGCAAGGGCACAAAACCGATCGTGCCCCCGAGACTGTCGTACCAGCGGCTGTCGGGGTTTCCTGGCCCGTAGATCACGTTAATACCGGATAGGAGCGAGAGCTCCGGGATTTGAGGGGTCGCCCACAGGCCCGAACCCGGATTATTCATCGGCACCCCATCGAAGGTGATGGCAAGGAGGCCATTGGAGGTCAGACCTTGAAGACCGCCCCAACCCTGCTCTATACCATTGACGCTGATCGCCGCCCTCTGCGCGCCGACCGCACCGGCACTCACCACACGGACGCCCGGGGATTGGGCAAGTGCCTGCGCCGCGCCACCAACCGGGCCCGCCGCCGCAATCTCGTCATGTTCGATCACGCGCTCGGATTGCGCGTCATGAAAAATCTGCTCGGGCGTAAGCTTCTTGTCCGTCTTACGCAGCGCCCGGCTAGCCTTTGATGTCCCAGACCCGGCATGAACGGCGCCGATATCCACGGCATCCTGATGACCTGGAGCCGCGCTCGCATGCGCAGACGCCAACCCAAGCACCATGGCGCCAAGGATGCCGCCATAGAACCATCCACCCACCGAAGGCCTTCCGTTTTTTATCTTCCTTGCCCGCCGTTTCGCGCCCCCATCGATGCTCATAATGGCCTCCCACAAGGCTTTTTTCTGTAAGATGGAGGGATTGTTGAGAGCGGCGGTGACAAGGTCATGACACTTAAATGGCAAATGCTGACCGCACCGCCCGTTCGGGCCGCCTGGCGACGCTTCACTCGCACCTTGCGAGCGCGGACTCTTCGTTATAATGTCCTGCCAAGATCCTGGGGGGCCTGCGCCACCCCCAACGCCAGAGCATCGCGGTCGGCTACCCCCTGCGAACGACAGGCACGCACCATCCTTTCGTGGCGATCCCCGCGGGACGGTATCTGATCGCGTCCAAGGGACCAGGACCGGCGGGCTATCAGCTGGCCCGCCAGAAACTTCGGCTGCGCGCCGCTGCAACCCGCCACATAAGGATCGAGCATCCATGGGTCATTGGTTCCTCACCACACTTGCGCATCTCATTCACGCAGCCACTCCGGTCATGCACCGTTATGGCCTCTGGGGCCTGGTCGTGCTCCTGTTCGTGGAGAATCTGGGCGTCATATTCGCGCCAGGGGAGGCCGTGGTGGTCACCGCCGGTTTTCTTGCCGCCAAGGGCGCCTTCGGGATCGGCACAGTGCTGGCGCTTGCCTTGATCGCCTGCGTGTCAGGGGGCTATATCGCGTATGGACTCGGGGTGCGTTACGGGCACAAGGGGCTGTTGCGGTATGGTAAGTATGTGGGGGTGAAGCCGCTCATGGTCGATCGGGTCCATGAACTCTTCCGCAGCTATGGGGCCGTGGTCGTCTTGGTCGGTCGCTTCATCGTGCCCCTACGCCAGCTCCAGGGCTACATCGCTGGCAGCGCCGAGATGGGCTTTCGGCCCTTCGCCCTCTGGAGCGCCATAGGGGGTGCCTTGTGGGTGGGTACGTGGGGGGGCGGGGCCTGGTGGCTCGCCCAGTCCATTCCCGGCTGAGGGCGAACGCGAAAGAGCCCCCGATACCGCGCCTAGGAGCGCGCGCCGTGGGCGAAGGCCCAGATCACGACCATCAGCATGACCACGATATAGAGCCGCAGCCCCCAGAACACCCATTGCTGCCAGGCCTTCAGCGTCCGCGGACCTACTTCCGGCAGGGCCTTGTCCCAACCCTCCTCGCGCAACAGGCGCGCGAGTTCTGCCAAATCAACTTCTTCGTCGCGTTTCACTGCGCACCTCCAAAGACATGGGGGAAGGTTACGGCGATACCGTAAAGGGCATTGCATATGATCAGCAACACCATGATCCCAACCGCCACCATGTTACGCCGCTGGCTATTGACAAAGGTCCCCATGAGCTCGACGTCATTGACGAGCATCAGAAGAAACAACATGGCCGCCGGCATGAAGATGGTGGCGACCACCTGCACCGTGATATTCAGGAAGCCAAGCGGCACATGCGGCAACATGACAACACCGGCGGCGATCGCCGAACCCACCACCGCCGGCGCGTAGAAGGCCCAGGCCTTGCGGGGAGCGTCATTCAAGGAGCGCGGGAGGTTGAGCGCCTCGCCCACCGCCCATGCCGTACTCGCCGTGATCACGATGGACGATATGAGACCGGCCTCCATGAGACCCAGCGCGAAGAGGTCCATCGCCCACCCGCCCACATGATCTTTGAGCGCCACGAGTACGCCGTTCACGTTGAGATGTTGGGCATTGGGAAGCGTATGCAGGTGCTGGCCGGTTAGGATGATGATGGCCATCGCCACGATCACCATACCCGTGACCCCCAACATGAGATCGCGACGGCTGGCTTCGATATCCTGCGGAAGCAGACCCTTGTCGACGATGCATGACTGCTGAAAGAAGAGCTGCCAGGGCGCTATGGTGGTGCCGATATTGGCCGACAGCAGGACCAGAAAACCGGCCGACAACAGGCCCCCGGGGACCATCCAGTTGGTGCCTATGAAGGCGTGCCCCACGGCCGACCAGTCGGGATGCGAAAACAGGGCCAGGGGCACGAAGACGAGATTCAGTGCGGCGATGAAAAGCGCGATGCGCTCCCAGGTCCAGTAACGCAGGAACACGAGCACGAAGGCGACGAAGACGAGCGTAGCCGGCACCGTGACCCAGTAGGACAGGCCAAAGACATCCCCGCCCACGCGCACACCGATGAACTCGGTCATGAGCGTCAGGATATTGGCGATCACGAGGTCAACGATCGAAAAGATGCCCCAAAAAGCACCGTACCGCTTCCAGATAAGCTCGGCATGGCCCCGCCGCGTGACCGCCCCCAGGCGGATGGTCATCTCTTGGACGAAATAGGCCATAAAACCAAGTGGGATCATGAGCGGCAGGAACACCCCAAGACCGAAGACCGCGCCGGTCTGGGAATAGGTGATCACGCCGCCTGCATCGTTGTCGCCGAGCATCACGAGCAAGCCCGGACCGAGCAGAGCAAGCCAAAGCGCGATGCGGTTAGTCAGTGTCCTGGGGCCGTTTCGCAGTCGCGCGATGCGTAGCCGGTCCTGCACCCGCACGAGCAGGGCTTCCGGTACCGCCATCTCCTCGACCTCGCCGGCAGGCGGCCTGACTGCCGCCCGCCGCTCCATCTGCCGCGCCTGCGCGGCCTTGGCCCGCAAAAGCGCCGCCCGTAACGCCTGAAGAACATGCACCTGCATGAGCGCGTCCCTACAATGTCGTCGAGGCCGGGTCGCGCACGCCCGTAGGCGAGCGCATCCTCGTCTCTGTCTAGATTCCAGTTTGGGTGGGGCGGGACTACAGTGGGCTCCCGGACCCGCGTTTACGCCTCAAGGCGACCGCGATCCGGTATCATGCGAAGCGGGGTCTGCCTTCAGGCTTTGGCTGTGTCGCTACTACTACCCATTGGGTAGCGGGCCCTCCAAATAAGCGGCATGCCGCGATGGCGGCTTTGTAGCAGCCCGTTCCGAGACTGTCAACGCCCCCCGGGGGACGCCCCCGAAAGAAATCAAAACCGAGCTCCGCCGTCTCTCAGCACCTCGCGCGCGGACCCCTGACCGCGGTCGGCAACAGCCCCCTCTCCCCGCAAGCCTTCGGTCGTCTCTTCGCTGCGGGCCCAGGAGATCGCCGCCCCCTCCCCGCCATCCCTCCGGCACCGGGCCCCGACACCCAGGGTCGCCCGAGTCGAGCGATCAGGCGCCTGGGCGAGACCCCGCCTCCGCTCATAAACCCCCGGCGTGTCGCGAGCGCCCTATTCCGCCGCCCACTGCCGGGTGGCAATCCCCTGACCGAGATCCAGATCCATCAAGCGCCTGCGCACCTCGAGGAGCTTTTCGAGCAGGGCGGGCTCGGTGCGCTCATAGCCCTCGGCGTTCGGTACGCGCTTGACCACGACACCCAAGAGTTCCGTAATGGCGTTGCCGATCGAGTTTTGGCTTATGGTGACGATCAGCTTGCCCGTATCATTGCGATAAATGAGCTGTTTGAATGCCGGCTGCCAGCGAATGGCGGCGGCGTAGCGCGCATCCCGTATGCAATGGTCGCGCACCATCTTCGCCGTCTTCAGGAAGTCGTTATTAAAAAGAAGCTTGTCCTCCACGAGTTGCGGGAAATAGATGTCGCGCGGTATCGGCGCGTTGCGCGTCGATACCTGCCCAAAGAAGGTCCGATAGAAGTCTATAAAGCCCTTCAGGATGGTGTCGTACTCCTTCCAGAACTGCACCTTCTTTAAAGATTCCACGCCCCCCTGGACTTCCCAACTCGGCAGGCCCTGTGGGTAGCCTGTGAGCGCGATCTTGCAGGAACCGTGCTCACAGGTCTTGAGGATCTCGAGATCGAGGCCCGCGAAGAAATCGAGATACACCTTGCGCATGTGGGCCTGGAAGAGCGAATTCTGTCCGCCATCGGTGAGATTCGGGTTCTCGGGATCCGCCATCGGCGCATCCCGCAACTGCGCCTTGTCGAAGACGATGAAATGGTTATGCAACATGCGGATGCTGGGCACGCCTGGAGACGTCAGCGGCCAAGTGGCGTCCAGACTCGCCTCGCCCGACAGCACCAGGGCCCGGTCGGGATCGGGATAGCGCTCGAGCATATAGGCGATGATGGCCTCGTTCATGCGGTTCCAGATATTCTTCACATGATCGGGCACCTGCGTGCGTCGCGCGGGACGGCCCAAGGGATCAAGTATGCTTTGTGATGTATTGTAAATGATGGATGTGTCGAACTCGTTGCTATGCCCTAGGGCCTTACGATAGAGGAGCAGACCTTCCGGGTTGCAAAGCAGGCCGTTGTTGCTGGTGAGATCCGTGAGGTTTTCCGTGCTATTGAAAAATTCATTGGGCTTCATTCCCTCCGGCACGTCGAGCGGAATCGGACGGAAGAAATTGGTGATCTCTCTGGGACCCACCTGCATCGTTTGGCACCTCCTGGCTGCGAGAAGACTCCACGCGCGCTACCGCTGCCCGCGGCACGTGCTTGGTCGCGGACGTCTTGAGCACGCACGCAGACAGCCCTTAGTATAAGACCCAGGCGATGCAATGGCACGCCCGGTCGACTCAATGAGCCAAGCTCTCCGGCAATCGTGAGAACGCAGGACATAGGTCATTGGCGGAATTTATTGCCGCATGGAAACGGCTTGGGGGCAAGGCCTCAAGGCGTTCATGGCTCCCCCGCCCCGCGCGGCGGCTACAGGCCCCGTCCGTGGATTCGCCGCAGACATGGCCGACGTCTATCGCAGCCATCGATCTCCTCGTGTAGCATAAGCGCATGATCACTATAACGACCCTCTGGCCTTCCTGTCCTTGGCCTTCCATCGCCTGGTAAGCTCGCTTGCGCACTCCTAAGGCCTTAGTGCCCTTACTCGAAGACGGGCTCATCGACCACGTCATTCAACCCTTGCGCAGCGGCAAGGAGGCCGACCTTTTCATCGTCGAGACCTCCCAGGGCGTGCGCTGCGCCAAGGTTTACAAAGAAGCGCGCAGCCGCGGCTTTCGGCAAGCCGTGCTCTATCAGGAGGGGCGGGCCGTACGCAACAGCCGACGCGACCGCGCCATGGCCAACAAGTCGCGTTTCGGGCGTCACGAACGGGAGGAAGTCTGGCAGAACGCCGAGGTCAGCGCCCTCTTCACGCTCGCCGACGCGGGGGTACGCGTGCCCAAACCCTATCTTTGTGTGGACGGCGTACTGCTCATGGAGCTTATCGTCGATGATGCCGGAGATCCCGCGCCGCGGCTTTCGGACCTGGTTTTCACCGAGGATGAGGCGGCGACCATCCACGCGGCCCTCATGCGCGACGTCGCGCGCATGCTGTGTACCGACATCGTTCACGGCGACCTCTCCGAATACAACGTCCTTTTGGATCGCGCGGGTCCTGTCATCATCGACCTGCCGCAACACCTGAGCGCGGTCGCGAACAATAGCGCCGCGGCCTTCTTTGTGCGCGACATCGATCACCTTGCAATCTTCTTCGGGCGCTTTGCTCCAAAGCTTGCGACAAGCGACTATGGGCGCGAGATGTGGGCCCTCTATCAGGCGCGTGCCCTCGGGCCGGAAACGCCCTTGACGGGGACCTACCATCCCGAAACGACAGCGCCCGATATCGCCGCGGTCCTGCGTGAAATCGACGCGGCACGCCGCGAAGAAGAACAGCGCCGGGCGCGGCTTGCCGCACAAGCCGAGACGGGGTCGATCGAATAAGGGCAGTCGGGTCGCAGGCACTCCACAGACTTCGCGCCCAACAGGGGCGCAAGATGCGCAATGGCGCCTGCGGTGGGCGCGCCTAAAAGGTATAAGCGCGGGACCATCACAACCCTAGGCCATGTCGCGCCCAAGCCCGGATACCGACTACAATGGCGCTATCGCAAGACCAACAGTCGGGCTCGAGGACGGCACGTCGCGTATGAACCAAAGCCCAGGATGCACGGGGACCTTGGACAGCGCGCCACCGACCCGTGAGAAGAAGCCCATAGCGCTCGGGAGTCCCGCCTTCCGGCGTGTCAACATCGCGCTCTTCGGAGCCGGGCTCTCGACTTTCAGTACGCTCTATTGCGTGCAGCCGCTCATGCCGCTCTTTTCGCGCCATTATGGAGTAAGCCCCGCTGACAGCGCGCTTTCACTCTCGCTCACCACCGGGGTGCTCGCGGTCGCCATGCTCTTTGCAGGCACCCTCGCCGACCGCTTCGGCCGCAAACCCGTAATGACTGCATCCCTCTTGCTCTCGGCCTTGCTCGTACTCGCGACAGGCCTGGCCCCTGATTGGTCGGTACTGCTCCTTATGCGCGCACTGCTTGGAATCACCTTGAGCGGTGTGCCAGCCGTAGCCATGGCCTACATCAACGAGGAGCTCGACACGGATGCGGTGGGCCTCGGCATGGGGCTCTATATCGGCGGCAGCGCCGTGGGCGGGATGTCCGGGCGGCTCCTCTCCGGGGTCTTGGCGAGCCTTTGGGGCTGGCGCGCGGCGCTCGCCGTCGTCGGCTTGGGTGCCTTGGTCGCAACCGCGCTCTTCTGGCGCTCCCTACCACCCTCGCGACACTTCGAGCCGCGCCATGTCCCCTTGCGCAGTGCGCTTATGAGCCTTCGCGCACCGTTTCGGGACATGGGCTTGCGGTGGCTCTTCGCGG
This sequence comes from Acidiferrobacter sp., assembly GCF_054609335.1. Lineage (NCBI taxonomy): Bacteria > Pseudomonadati > Pseudomonadota > Gammaproteobacteria > Acidiferrobacterales > Acidiferrobacteraceae > Acidiferrobacter > Acidiferrobacter sp. The sequence goes on from NZ_JBTRWP010000019.1 coordinate 16,095, forward strand.
AAGGCTTTCTGCTCATGGGCATCTTCGTCACATACTACGACTACCTGGGCTACCGCCTGATGGCCGCTCCCTACCGATTCAACGAAGCGACCGTCGGGCTTCTCTTCAGCGTCTATCTCGTCGGCATCTTCAGCTCATCCTGGATGGGTCACAAGGCCGGGCGCATCGGCCGGCGCAAGGTCTTCTGGACGGCCCCGGCCTTGCTGCTCTTCGGCATTCTCTTGAGCTTCTGCGCACAAGTCCCACTCATACTGCTCAGCCTCACGGCGCTCACCTTCGCCTTCTTCGGTGGCCACTCGATCGCAAGCAGCTGGGTGGGGCGGCGCGCGCAGGCGAAGACCCAGGCCGCATCGCTCTATCTCTTCTTCTACTATCTGGGCTCGGCCTTCATAAGCGCATGCGGCGGGGTTTTCTATGCGCGCTGGGGATGGAACGGCGTGGCAGGCCTGCTCACCGTTCTCGGCACGGCGGGGCTTATCATCGCCTGGCGTCTACGCAGGCTCGTGCCCATCCAAACACTCGCGCCGCTCAAGGCTATCGTCGCGCCACCCGATGGCTCGCCACAGGGCTAAGGCTGAACATCGTGAGATTTTTGGGGGATTACCGCAGCCCGTTCGACCAACAGGGGCCGCCGCGCCCACCTTATCGTCTGTGCCCCTTATGATAGGCTCCGAATCTGCAACGGGTAAGCCTCACTTTTTGAGCCACACAGACACCCGTCCCGCCGCCGCGAAAGCGGCCTTGGCCCCGAAACATCGGAGGGCTTTTCTATGCCGTCCGCCGAAAACATGTCTGGAGTCCCAAGGCATGGGCCACTTTCATCACCGTGGCGAAACCGGGATTGCCGTCGCCCGACAGGGCTTTATCCAGCCTCAAATCCGCAGCCGCGTCGAGCATGCCTTCGGCGTTATCAAAGGCCTCTTTGGTTTCGTGACGCCCTGGCAAAACCAGGTCAAAACGTTCGCCAGAGCTCGCGCGCGGATCAGCTTCGACCATGACGGCTATCACCACGATCACCCACGGACGCAAGCAAAACGGGTCTGGGTAGCGAAAGGCGGGTTCGCACCCGGGATCGAAGGGCGACCTGCTCAGGCCCCTTACCGCCACCTCGGGTGTGAAATCGGCTACGTGCGGCGTTTACCGTTTTGTTCTGAGTTGGCGGAGAGGGAGGGATTCGAACCCCCGGAAGGTTGCCCTTCAACGGTTTTCAAGACCGCCGCATTCGACCGCTCTGCCACCTCTCCAGGCGCCTAGGATAACGTCTCAACGATGGCAACTCCACCTCTCGCTCGAGGCTTGCGGTCCCAAAAAGGTTTCCCGGGGGATTTCGGCCTTTTCGCAGACATCCGGCGCGCCGCGTCCCCATAGCCGACGGGCCGCGAGCTTAGGAGCGTGAAGGTCTCGACCTTCACGCGACGGTGGATCATCGCGATGAGCGGTCCCGGGGCAATTATTGGGCATGATCCGCGTAGATCGACCGGCCACCGCCCGCCAAGCGATACCACGGCCCATGGGTAGTGTACGGACTTATGTGCAAATTCTTGGACTGCTGAAGCGGTCATGGTATGAGGGAGATTGCGAAGATCAACCCTGTGTCCTGTAGGAGGATTCACACCATGACCGTGAAGAAGCAGAGCGCCAACACCATCGACCTTAAATCCTTGATGGCAGAGGATAAGGATTTGGTGAAATCCTTGATGAAAGAAGCCCTGCAGGAGGTCCTGGAGGCCGAGATGACAGAACTCCTGGGGGCCGGCCCCCGCGAACGTCAGGACGGGCGCCTAGGATACCGCCTCGATGACGCCCACTCCACTCCCGCGACTCCTCCTGGACAAGGGTCTGGAACGTCTCTAAGCTCTGAGCGGCGGGACCCTATCCGCAGGGGGAGAACGGCTCATGGAATACAACAAGAAAGGACTTGCGGTCTTCGAGCTCATAGGCCGCGTACTCTTGGCGCTGATATTCGTCTTCGCCGCCCTCGGCAAGATCGAGGATTACGAAGGGACGCGCCTCTATATGGTATCCCATGGGCTGCCCGGGGGCCTTCTCCCGTTCGTGATCGCCCTCGAGCTCGCGGGCGGGCTCGCGGTCATCGCGGGCCTCTGGACGCGCATCGCGGCCTCGCTTCTCGCCCTCTTCTCGATAACCGCCATCGCCATTTTTCACCACAGCCTCGCCACCATCAACGACCAGGTCGTGATGCTCGCCGAGACAAGTTTCACGGGCGGGCTCATCGTGCTCGCGGTCCACGGCCCCGGATGCCTGAGTCTGGATGCCTTCCTGCGCCGTGCCCGCACCCGCTCATCCGGGGGTCCGGTGTCGACGCAGCCCCTCGGCACCCCTGACCCCTAGGGTAGGGACTTCAGGGAGGTCGCGCCGCCCATGTAGGGGATGAGGACGTCGGGGATGCGTATGCTGCCGTCGGCCTGCTGGTAGTTCTCGAGCACCGCGACCAGGGTGCGGCCCACGGCGAGCCCCGAACCGTTCAGGGTGTGGACCCACTCGGGCTTCTGGCCCGCGGCGCGGACGCGCGCATTCAGGCGTCGCGCCTGGAAGTCCCGGAAGTTACTGCAAGACGATATCTCCCGATAGCGCCCGCTCCCCGGGAGATAGACCTCGAGGTCGTAGGTCTTGGCCGCAGCGAAGCCCATATCGCCCGCGCACAAGGCCATGACGCGGTAAGGAAGCGCGAGACGCTTCAAAACCGTCTCGGCATGCGCGGTCAACTCCTCATGCACGCGCGCTGAATCCTCGGCGGCTACGATCTGCACGAGCTCGACCTTCTCGAATTGATGCTGGCGGATCAGGCCACGCGTATCGCGGCCGGCAGCACCCGCCTCGCTGCGAAAGCAGGGCGTATGACAGACGTAGCGCAATGGCAACGCCTCTTTGGCGAAGACCATGTCGCGCACGAGGTTGGTCACAGGCACCTCAGCCGTCGGGATCAGGAAATATGGCAGCCCCCCGATCGGAAAAAGATCCTCGGCGAACTTGGGCAGCTGACCTGTACCGAACAGGCTCTCACGGTTCGCCATGTAGGGCACATACACCTCGGTGTAGCCGTGCTCCCGGGTATGCAGATCCAGCATGAACTGGATCAAGGCGCGTTGCAGGCGCGCGAGCCCCCCACGCAGCACGGCGAAGCGGCTCCCGGCAAGCTTAGCGGCCGC
>NZ_JBTRWP010000019.1:19364-52835 GCF_054609335.1 Acidiferrobacter sp.
CCACCTATGGCGCGGGCCGGATCCAGCCCTTTCGGGCACACATCCGTGCAGCTCATGATCGTGTGACAACGATACAAGCGATAGGGGTCCTCGAGATCGTCGAGGCGTTCGCCGAAGGCCTGGTCGCGGCTGTCGGCCACGAAACGATAGGCCTGCAAGAGCGCCGCCGGCCCCAGAAAGCGATCCGGATTCCACCAAAACGACGGGCAGCTTGTCGTGCAGCAGGCGCAGAGAACGCACTCGTAGAGGCCGTCCAATCGATCACGCTCCACGGGCGTCTGGCGTCGCTCGATCTCGGGCTCCGGACCCTCGTCTATGAGCCACGGACGCACCGCCCGATACTGGCGATAGAACCCCGACAGATCCACAACGAGATCACGGATCACGGGCATGCCCGGCAAGGGCCTCAGGGTAATCGGTTCCGTGAGACCTTTAAGCGGCGTGATACAGGCAAGGCCGTTGCGGCCATTGATATTCATGGCGTCCGACCCGCACACGCCCTCGCGGCACGAGCGCCGGAAACTCAAGCTCTCATCCTGCGCCTTGAGGAGCATCAGGGCGTCCAGCAACATCACGACCCCCTCCAAGGCCTCCGGCTCCAGGACAAAGTCCTGCAGCACGGGCCCCCCGCCCTCCTCCGGCCGATAACGGTAGATACGAAAACGCATGCCGGCTACTCCTAGTAGGTCCGCGCCACGGGCGGGAAGGAATCCACGGTCAGGGGCTTCACGCGCACGGGCTTGTAGTCGATAGTCTCGCCCGCGCGCAGATAGAGGGTGTGCTTGAGCCAGTGACTGTCGTCGCGCTCCGGGTAATCGACCCGCGAGTGTGCGCCCCGGCTCTCATGGCGGGCCGCCGCCGAGACCACCGTGGCAAGCGCCACCTCGACTAAATTCTCGAGCTCCAGGGCCTCGATGCGCGCGGTATTGAAGACCCGGCTTTGATCGCGCAGGCCCGCGCGACCCAGCCGCTCGCGAATCTCGCGCACGCGCCGCACCCCCTCGTCCAGCACCTCCTGTGTGCGAAATACCCCACAGTAACGTTCCATGACACGCCTAAGCTCTGCACCGAGCGCCTCGACCGACTCCTCGCCCGGACGCTCCCACCGGCGCACGCGCTCCACGGCCCGCTCCACCGCCTCGCCGGGTAAGGGACGGTGGTAACGCTGCTCCTTCAAGGCGGCGAGGATGTGATTGCCGGCGGCGCGACCGAACACGATGATGTCGAGCAGGGAATTGCCGCCCAGACGATTGGCGCCATGGACCGAGACGCAGGCGCACTCGCCCACCGCGTAGAGCCCGGATTGCGGCTCCTCGGGGCCATGTCGCGCAGGCGCCACCACTTGCCCAAAGCGGTTCGTGGGAATGCCGCCCATAATGTAATGCGCGGTCGGATACACGGGTATAGGCGCGTGCGCCGGATCGATGTGCGCAAAACGCATGACCGTATCGCGTATGCCCGGCAGGCGTTTGCGAATGACCTCGTCGCCCAGATGGTCAAGCTTCAGTTCGACATAATCGCCGCGCGGACCGCAGCCGCGCCCCTCCGTCACCTCCCTATGGATCGCCCGACTCACCACGTCGCGGCTCGCGAGATCCAAGGCGTGCGGCGCGTAGTGCTCCATGAAGCGCTCGCCGCGGCTATTCACGAGATAGCCCCCCTCGCCCCGCGCGCCCTCGGTGATCAAGACCCCAAGACCCGCGAGTCCTGTGGGATGGAACTGAATGAACTCCATGTCCTGCAAAGGGATGTCGGCGCGCAGCGCGATGCCTAAACCATCGCCCGTGTTAATGAGCGCGTTGGTGCTGGTGCGATACATGCGTCCCGCGCCGCCGGTGGCAATCAGCGTGGTCTTGCTCTCGATGACGAGCAATTCACCAGTCTCGATTTCGAGGACCACCGCCCCCAGGATGTGTCCGGAGGCGTCACGCAAAAGATCAATGGCAAAGAACTCATCGAAGAAGTGGGTCTTGGCGCGAATGTTCTGCTGATAGAGTGCATGCAGGATGGCATGTCCCGTCCGGTCGGCCGCCGCGCATGTGCGCGCCGCCTGCTCACCCCCGAAATTCTGGCTCTGTCCGCCGAATTTGCGCTGATAGATCCGGCCGTCGTCGATACGCGAGAACGGCACGCCGTAGTGCTCGAGCTCGATCACAAGCCGGTTGGCTGCCCGGCAGAGGTATTCGATCGCGTCCTGATCGCCGAGATAGTCGCCCCCTTTCACGGTATCGTACATATGCCAGTGCCAGGAGTCGGGCAGCACATTGCCAAGCGCCGCGTTCACGCCGCCTTGCGCGGCCACCGTGTGCGAGCGGGTGGGGAAGACCTTGGAGACTACCGCCACATGGGCGTCGCCGTCGGCAAGCTGCAAGGCCGCGCGTAGGCCCGCGCCACCGGCGCCCAGCACCAAGCAGTCGAACTGCCGACGCGGCAATCGCGCGCTCATGCCCATACCGCCGCGACCCCATAGACCACCAGGGCCAGCAACGCGCCCGCGCTCGCCATGAGACAAACGAAACGCCAAGCTGCGTGGTGGACATAGTCCTTCAAGATCGAATCGAAACCGAGATAGGCGTGTAGGGCAACCGCCGCGAGCCACACGGCAAAACCGATGCGCACAGCCAGACTATGAAAAAGCGCATCCCAAGACCCGAATCGCCAATGCGGGAGGTCGGCGATCAGGATCACAAGGACCGCAGCCCCAGCGGCGATCGCGAGAGCCGCGGCACGCATGAGCAGAAATCCCCCTGCGCCCGCGCGGCGACTGCCGAGATGGCGATCGCTCAGGGCCATGAAAGCGCCGCCCCAAGGGCCGTCACGGCCGCCAAAGCCAAAACCGCAAAGGCGCTCAAGCGCTCCCGGTCGCGCCCGAACCCCCACCCGGCATCCAACAGCAGATGGCGGATGCCGCCATAAAGATGCTGGGCTACGATCCACACCGCCACGGGCCCGAGCGCATGGCCCCAGGGGCCGCGCAGCCGTTGCGCCACCGTCTCGAAGGCCGCCGGCCCCTGCAAGGAGGCGCGCAGGAACGTAAGCGCAAGCCCCACAACCCCGACCAAGAGGAGACCGGTAAGACGATGCAGGATGGAGGCATAGGCCCCGACCGGTAGCCGCAGGGTCAGGAGCCCGGCATCGCGTGGGCGTGTCGTACTCATTCACCCTCCCCTAGTCCCGGCAACGGATTTTGTTATCATCGCGGTGCGACATGCCCATGTCGCTCATTATAGGGGGCGCATCATGCAGAGGGAATGGAAGGCCGAATTGATCGAGGCGGGCGGACGCGCGGAAGACGATCTGATCGCCGACTACGGGGATCGAAAGGCCGAGGCGCGCGCCGCGCACCAGGACACCGTGTGGAGTGCACTCACCCATATTGGCCTCATCCGCGTCTCCGGGGCCGACGCCACCACCTTTCTGCATAGCCAATTCAGCAATGACATCAAGGGTCTGGGTGAGGCCAGCCAACTAGACGCCTATTGTACGGCGCAAGGCCGCATGATCGCCCTCTTGCGGGTGGCGCATTGCGGCGACGACTACTTTCTCATGATCCCAAAGGCCATCCAGGCCGCCGTCCAGAAGCGCCTTGCCCTCTATATCCTGCGCGCCAAGGTGCAGCTGACGTCGGTCCCGGAATGGGCGATCCTAGGCCTGTCAGGGCCTGCCGCGGCGGAGTGCTTGAAGAAGGTGGGTCTCCCTGCGCCGGCCCAGCCGGCGGCGGCCACACAGAATGAAGTCACAGTCATGGGCATCCCCGGACGCGCCCCCCGATACCTGCTCATGGGGCCGGAAGCTGTGATACGCGGCCTCCCCGAGCGCCTGCCGCAGGCGCTGCGCGTGGGGGGCCGGGCGTGGGCCTGGCTCGACATCCAAGCGGGCCTGCCGACCATAGGGACCGAGACCAGCGAGGCCTTCGTGCCACAAATGGCCAACCTCGATCTCTTGGAGGGGATCAATTTCCGTAAGGGGTGTTATCCGGGGCAGGAGATCGTGGCGCGCACCCATTACCTGGGGCGCCTGAAGCAACGTATGTATCTGGCGTCGCTACCGGCCGACACCTCCCTGCCGCCACCAGGCGCCACGCTCGCGGCCCCCAACCTGCCGGGTCAACCGGCCGGCACCGTGGTGGATGCCCAAATCGGTCCCGAAGGCGAGATCGATCTCTTGGCCGTGATTCAGATCAGCAGCCACGACGCCGGTAGCGTCCTCTGGCAGGACACCGAGCTTCGCTTTCGCGACCTGCCTTATCCTCTGGCCGCGAGCTGCTGATCCCGGAACACGCGCGCCGTGCGCGTGGCGGGCGGGGCACCAGGCACGATCTCGTAGAAGGTCTCACCCTTCTTGACCATGCCAAGACCCGAGCGCGCCTGCGCCTCGATGGCGGAGCGTCCGTCCTGCAGACCCTTAACCTCGGCGGCGAGTTGCTCGTCAGTCTTTAGAAGCGTGGCATTGGCACTTGCCAGCGCATGGATGTGCCGCTCCCGATGCAAAAGCGCGACCACCCCGCCTTGCCCGAACCAGAGGGCATACTGGGTGAGCACGAAAAGCGCCACGACGAGCAGGCCTATCCATTTCCTCATGGGCTAACTATAGGCCCATTCGCTCAGCCTTGGGAATAGGCCTGCCGAGGCGCACGTGCCATCTGGGCCCGATCGCCCTCGAACTCCTCGATGCGCAAGAGTTGGTTGTATTTGGCCATGCGCTCGGAACGCGATAGCGAGCCGGTCTTGATCTGGCCGGCCCCGGTCGCGACCGCGATATCGGCGATCGCGGTGTCCTCGGTCTCGCCGGAGCGATGCGAAAGGACGACGCCATAGCCTGCCGCCTGCGCGCGCTTGATGGTCGCAAGCGTTTCGGTGAGCGACCCGATCTGGTTGGGCTTGATCAGGATAGCGTTGGCGACGCCCGTGTCGATGCCGCGCGTCAGGATGGCACTATTGGTGACGAATAAATCGTCGCCCACGAGCTGCACGCGCGCACCGAGACGCTCGGTGAGACCCTTCCAGCCAGCCCAATCCTCCTCGCCCATCCCGTCTTCGATGCTGACGATCGGGTATCGCGCCATCCAGCCCTCATAAAGGCCGACCAAAGCGTCGGCATCGAGTGTCCGGCCTTCACCTGCAAGCGCGTAGGCGCCCTTGTCATCCATCAATCCCGAAACCGCGGCATCGAGCGCGATCCCCACCTGCCGTCCCGGCGCATAGCCTGCCGCCGTGATCGCCTCCTGGATCAGACCCAAGGCCTCCTCGTTCGTGCCGAGGTCCGGCGCGAAACCCCCTTCGTCGCCCACCGAAGTCGCCAGACCGCGTCCCTTCAGGAGCCCCTTCAAGGTATGAAATATCTCGGCACCCCAGCGCAACGCCTCGGAGAAACGCGGCGCACCGAAGGGCACGATCATGAATTCCTGGAAGTCGAGCGTGTTATCGGCGTGCGCCCCGCCATTCACGATATTCATAAGCGGCACGGGCAGAATGAACGGCCCCTCGTGCCCCACTTGCTGGGCGAGATGCCGGTACAAGGGCACCCCAGCCTCCGCCGCCAGGGCGCGCGAAAGCGCAAGCGACACCGCAAGGATCGCGTTTGCGCCCAGGCGCGATTTATCCTCGGTGCCGTCTTCGGCGATCATGCGCTCGTCGACTGCGGCCTGCGCCGCCTGCATACCGACCAGCACCTTTTTGAAAGTATCATTCACTGAGGCGCAGGCCTTAAGGACCCCGAGGCCGCGGAAGCGGCGCTTGTCACCGTCGCGCAACTCGAATGCCTCACGCACGCCGGTCGAGGCCCCCGAGGGGACGGAGGCGCGGCCGACCACCCCCGAATCCAGCGTCAGGTCCACCTCGATGGTCGGATTACCGCGCGAATCCAGGATCTCGCGCGCCCGTATATCTGCAATCTTACTCATCTCATCATCCCAAAAAGGCCGTTGGTTTTTCCGATTTGTTCAACCGCTCTGCATCTCGTCTAAGCCGCGCGCCTTCACGCCGGCATCAATGTCCCGCAGGGTCTCGAGCAGCCGTTCGAGGCGCTTGAGCGGCCAGGCGTTCGGCCCATCGCTCAAGGCCTTGTCCGGATCCGGATGGGTCTCCATGAATATCCCGGCAACTCCCGCCGCCACCGCCGCGCGCGCCAGAACCGGGATAAACTCCCGTTGCCCACCCGAGCACGAGCCCTGCCCGCCCGGCAATTGCACCGAGTGCGTGGCGTCGAATACCACGGGGCAACCCGTGTCGCGCATGATCGCGAGGCTGCGCATGTCCGACACCAAATTATTATACCCGAACGACGCCCCACGTTCGCACACCAGAATGCGTCCATCGCCCCCGGCGGCACGCGCCTTGTCCACCACGTTCTTCATGTCGCCCGGCGCCAGAAACTGCCCTTTCTTGATGTTCACGGGACGACCGGCGGCTACGACCGCCTGGATGAAGTCCGTCTGCCGACAAAGGAAGGCCGGGGTCTGCAGCACATCCGCCACCTTCGCCACCTCGGCGATCTCAGGGATGTCGTGCACATCGGTGAGCACCGGCACACCCAGGGTCTCCCGCACCTCGGCTAGGATCGCCAAGCCCGCGTCGCGTCCGGGCCCGCGAAACGAGGCGTGCGAACTGCGATTGGCTTTGTCGAACGACGACTTGTAGATGAATGGCACCCCGAGGCGCGCCGTCAACTCCTTCAACGCCTGCGCGGTCTCAAGCGCCAAGGACCGCGATTCGATGACGCAGGGCCCGGCGATCAGAAACAGGGGCTGATCGAGCCCCGCCTCAAAACCGCAGAGCTTCACGACACACCCGCCGCATGCTCGGGCCCAGCCGCCCGACGCGCCTTGGCCGCCTCGATGAAACTCTTGAACAAGGGATGGCCGTCACGCGGGGTCGAGGTGAACTCGGGATGAAACTGGACGCCGATGAACCACGGATGATCAGCAAGCTCCACGATCTCCACGAGCTCGCCATCGGGCGAGGTCCCGGAGATACGCAGACCCTTTTCCTGAAGTGCCTCACGGTAGGTGTTGTTGACCTCATAGCGATGACGGTGACGCTCGATCACGCTCGGCGTACTATAGATCGCCGCCGCGCGGCTGCCGGAAGTAAGCTCGCAACGCTGGCCGCCCAGCCGCATCGTGCCCCCGAGATCCGCGTCCTCGGTGCGCACCTCGCGTTTACCGCCATTGCCCGTCCACTCCGTTATGAGCGCTATGACCGGATACGGAGTCTTGCGATCGAACTCGGTACTATGCGCCCCAGCAAGCCCCGCCTCGCTGCGCGCGAACTCGATGACCGCGATCTGCATGCCAAGACAGATCCCGAGATAAGGGACCGCGTTTTCGCGAGCGTAACGCACCGCCGCGATCTTTCCTTCCGTACCGCGCCCGCCAAATCCGCCGGGCACGAGTATCGCATCACAGGTCTTCAGGCACTCCGTGCCCTCGCGCTCCAGGGTTTCCGAATCTATGTAATGGATGCGCACCTGCAGACGCGTCTGGATGCCCGCGTGCGCCAAGGCCTCAGACAAGGACTTATAGGACTCGGTTAGGTGCACGTACTTGCCGACGATGGCGATGTCCACCACGCCCTGGGGGTGGTCTAGGGCCTCGTTCACCGCCCGCCACTGACTCAAATCGATACCTCGGGCCTTCAAGTGCAACTGCTCGACTACGATGTCATCCAGACTTTGCTCGTGAAGGATCTCCGGTATGCGATAGATGTTGTCGACATCGATCGCCGAAATCACCGCGCGCGCCGGCACGTTTGTAAAGAGCGCGATCTTCTGCCGCTCGTCTTCCGGCAGTCTGCGATCCGCGCGGCAGAGCAGAATGTCGGGCTGTATGCCTATGCTGCGCAGCTCCTTGACCGAATGCTGCGTGGGCTTGGTCTTGATCTCGCCCGAGGCCTTGATGTAGGGCACGAGCGTCAAATGCATGTACACAGCGTGCTGGCGCCCGTACTCCACCCCCATCTGGCGGATGGCCTCGAGAAACGGCAGGGACTCGATGTCGCCCACCGTTCCGCCGATCTCGATCATGGCGACGTCTGCAGATCCCGCGCCCTGCACGATACAGCGCTTGATCTCGTCTGTGATATGCGGAATCACTTGCACCGTGGCACCGAGGTAATCCCCGCGGCGCTCCTTGCGGATCACGTTCTCGTAGATCCGCCCGGTCGTGAAGTTATTATTGCGGGTCATGGTCGTGCGCACGAAGCGCTCATAATGCCCAAGATCGAGGTCGGTCTCAGCCCCGTCCTCGGTCACGAACACCTCGCCATGCTGGTAAGGGCTCATGGTCCCCGGATCGACATTGATGTAGGGATCAAGCTTCATCAAGGTGACGGCGAGTCCCCGCGCCTCGAGCAGAGCGGCAAGCGACGCCGCGGCTATGCCCTTGCCCAGCGAGGACACGACCCCCCCGGTCACGAATATGAATTTGGTCATCGCCGCCCGCCCGGCGCGTTTTGCGCGTTGTTGCGCACGCCGCCTTCGCTATCAGTCGGTACCACTTTGAAAAACCTCCTCGATCGGCCGCTCACGGCACCACATGAAAGGCGAGACCCGCTTCATACGGCCCCGCCCGGAAATCCTGGCATATCCAATGATCGGCCACGGCGATCAAGGCGTCGTCTACAAATATCAAGACCGCGCGCGGCCGGTCCCAGGGCGCGATGCCGAGCTCCTGCAGAAGCTTCTTTAGGGCCCTATGGCCACGACCTGGGATCAGGACCCGCTGGCCCAGGACGCGGGTCGCTGCGACCAAGGACCGTGTGCCGATGCGCGCCACGGCTGCCCCCTCCCCGAACACCGGTACCGCCCTAAGACGCCGCCCGTCTCCTAGGCCCAAATCCGTGAAGGGCGCAGCCCACACGCATCGCAGCGCCGGGGCTTGCCCCCCCGCCTCATCCCGGCCAAAGACCACGCGCTCACGGTAACGCCGCAGGACAGCCGCTTGCCCCAAGCGTAACACTTGTCCCCGACTCCGGGGAACCACGGCCAGCGCCGCCAGGATTTCGGTGCACTTGGCCTCGCTCACGGCCGGTCCGCCGCGCCCGGCAAGCCACGCCCGCAGGACTTGCGCCCGTATCTCGGCGCGAAGCGCCAGGAACGCCGGCACGATCAGCGCCCCGTCGGCCGCCGTACAGGCCTCCACGTCGCGCGCCACATAGGCGGCGAGCAGATCGTGCGCCTCGCGGGCGTGGCCTGCGGCGCGATTGATGGCCTCGATCCCCCGCGGCCAGCGCGCGCTTATGACAGGAAGCAGGCGATGGCGGATATAGTTGCGCGTATAGCGTTCGTCGTCATTGCTTGGATCATGGACATAGGGCACCTGCCACTCCGAGACGTAGGCCGCAAGCGCCGCCCCAGGCAGATCCAAGAGCGGCCGCGCAAGCCTCCCCGGGCCAAACGGCCGCACCCCCGCCATGCCCCCGAGGCCCGCGAGGCCCGCCCCACGCACGAGCCTAAAGAGCACGGTCTCGGCCTGATCGGAGGCATGATGGGCCGTCAAGAGCACTTCCCCCGGGCGCATGCGGGAGGCCAGCGCACGGTAGCGGGCCTCGCGCGCACGGGCCTCGGGGCCCCCCGGCCCCCCGGAGGCGCCCCGGCTCACATGCACCGAGACCGCCTCGCAGGCTACCCCCAGGGCATCTGCAGTCGCCAGGGCCTGCGCGGCCCAGGCGTCGGCGCTGGCCGCCAGGCCATGATTGATGTGGACCGCCCGCACCCCCGACCGACCAAGACGGCTCAGAGCGTGCAGCAGCGCGGCCGAGTCCCGCCCCCCGCTAAACGCGACTAAGAGACTGTCCGCCACCGAGACGCCAAGCCCTTCGAGGGCCTGCGCCAACCACGCCGAAGAAAACTTAGCGCTCTTCAAACTGTCCGTACTGGCGCAACCTGAGCTGTCGACGGGTCAGAAGATCATCCATCGGTAGCGCCACGAGATCGCGGATGGCCTGCGTCAAGGCGGCCTTGAGCCCCGCGGCTGCCCCATCGAAGTCGCGATGCGCGCCACCGAGCGGCTCAGCCACGACTTCGTCTATGAGCCCCAAACGCTTCAGGCTCTCGGCGGTGATCCCGAGGGCCTCCGCCGCGAGCGCGGCCTTGTCGGCGCTCTTCCAGAGGATGGAGGCGCAGCCCTCCGGGCTTATGACCGAGTAGGTCGCGTACTGGAGCATCAACATGCGGTCGCATACGCCGATCGCCAAGGCACCTCCGGATCCGCCTTCACCGATCACGGCGCTTACGATAGGTGTCCTGAGCGCGGCCATCACGAACAGATTGCGGGCGATCGCCTCGCTCTGACCACGCTCCTCGGCCCCGACCCCGGGATAGGCCCCCATGGTGTCGATCAGGGTGACAAGCGGCATGCGAAACCGCTCCGCGAGGCGCATGATCCGCAGGGCCTTACGATAGCCCTCGGGCCGGGGCATCCCGAAGTTGCGGCGCACCTTCTCGCGGGTGTCGCGCCCCTTCTGGTGGCCAATGACCGCTACCGGCACATCGTCCAAGCGCGCCACACCCGTGACGATGGCCGGGTCGTCCGAATACAGCCTGTCGCCGTGCAATTCCTCGAAATCCTGAAATATCCGCCCCACGTAATCGAGGGTGTAGGGGCGCTGGGGGTGGCGCGCCAACTGCGAGACCTGCCAGGCCGTGAGCGAGGCGAAGATCGACTGCGTGAGCCTGTGACTTTTGGCCCGCAGTCGCGCGATCTCCTCGTTGATATTGACGCCGGAGCTCGAGTCCAGAAACCGCAGGGCGTCGATCTTAGCCTCGAGATCGGCGATCGATTGTTCGAAATCGAGGTAGTTCTGATTCATGCCCTATCCGTCCTGGTAGATCAAGTGCGCATGGCCGTCCGGCGCAAGCGCGTCCAATTGCCGCATCACCGCCTCATTGGGCGTGACACGCCATTCCTCGCCGAATACCAGATCCGCCACCCCTTCGGGACGGTGGTAACGCACGACGATCGGGCACTTGCCGGCTCGCACCGGACCCAATATCTCCCGCAGCCCGTCTACAAAACGCTCATCGCAACGATCGGACTCGATGTCCATCACAAGCCGGGTGGCAAAGGCCGCCCGCGCCTCGTCGATATTATAGATGGCCTCGGCCGTCATTTTGAAGCCGCCGGAGTATTCATCGGTACTGACGCTGCCCTTGACGATGACGAGCGCATCCTTGACGACGCGCTCGCGATAACGCTGGTAGAGCTCCCCGAACATGGCAAGATCAATACGCCCGGTGCGATCATCCAGGGTCACAAAGGCCATGCGATCGCCACGGCGGGTGTTGATGACGCGTAGCGCCACCACCAGCCCCCCCACCATGATGGAGGAATTTTCGGTAGGCTTGAGATCGGATATCGCGGTTTTCGTGATCCTCTTTAGCTCGGCGGCATAGCGATCGATGGGATGCCCCGTGAGATAGAGCCCCAAGGTGTCCTTTTCCGCCTCGAGCCGCCTCTCCATGGGCCACGGGTCCACGGTGGCGAACTCCGGCTTGAAGGCGATGGCATCGCCGAAGAGATCGTCCTGCCCCACCGCCGCATCGCGCCCACGCTGGACGGCGGCGCTCAAGGCCGTGTCCAAGGACGCCATCATCGCCGCTCTATGCGGTCCCAGGGCATCACAGGCTCCGGCCGCGATCAGACACTCATAGGCGCGGCGGTTCACCCGCTTGTCCTCGACCCTTCGGCAAAGATCAAAAAGATCCGCAAACGGGGTCGACCCGCGCGCCTTCAAAACCGCGTCAACGGCACCTTCACCGAGCCCCTTGATGGCCCCCAGGCCATAGAGGATGGTGCGATCGTCGACAGGTACGAACTCGTAATCGCAACGGTTTATGTCGGGCGGCGACACCGTGATGCCCATCTCCCGGCACTCCGCGATCATCGTCACCACCTTGTCAGTCTTGTCCATATCCGCCGACAGCACGCCGGCCATGAACTCGGCCGGATGATGAGCCTTCAGCCAAGCGGTCTGATAGGACAGGAGCGCGTAGGCCGCGGAGTGCGAACGGTTGAATCCGTAGCCTGCAAATTTCTCGATCAGATTGAAGATCGACGTGGCGAGCCTGGGATCGCAGCCGCGCTCACGCGCCCCCTCGACGAAACCCTCACGCTGCTTGGCCATCTCCTCGGGCTTCTTCTTGCCCATAGCGCGGCGCAGAAGGTCCGCCTTGCCGAGGCTGTAGCCGGCCAGCACCTGCGCGATCTGCATCACCTGCTCCTGATAAAGGATGACGCCATAGGTGGGCTTCAGGATCGGCGCCAAGGCCTCGTGCGGGTACTCGATGCGCGCGCGTCCATGCTTGCGATTGATGAAATCGTCGACCATGCCCGACTGCAGGGGACCTGGCCTAAATAACGCCACCAGGGCCACGATATCCTCGAAGTGGTCCGGCTGCAGACGCTGGATGAGATCCTTCATGCCGCGCGACTCGAGCTGGAAGAGTGCCGTGGTCCGGCATTGCTTCAAGAGGTCGAAGGCGACCGTGTCATCTATGGCAAGGTCACTGACCGACAAGGGGCCTTGCCCCTCGCGCGCCCGGCGACGATCGATCATCGTCACCGCCTTGGCGATGATCGTGAGCGTCCGCAGGCCCAGGAAATCGAACTTGACGAGCCCTAGCGCCTCGACATCATCCTTGTCGAGCTGGGTGACGAACTGCCCGCTGCCAGCTTCGCAATACAGCGGCATAAAGTCGGTCAAGGCGCTCGGCGCGATCACCACGCCGCCCGCGTGCTTACCGGCGTTGCGGGACAAGCCCTCGAGCTTGCGCGCCGCGTCGAGCAGGGCGCGCACGTCCTCCTCCTGCTCGTACCTCTCCTTTAGCGCCGCCTCCTGGGCGATCGCCTCGTCGAGCGTGATGCCAAGATCGTGCGGAATCAGCTTGGCGAGCTTGTCGACGAAGCCATAGGGATGGTCGAGCACGCGTCCCACATCGCGCACCACGGCCTTCGCCGCCATGGTGCCGAAGGTGATGATCTGCGAGACCTTGTCAGAACCGTAGCGCTCCGTCACATACTCTATGACGCGATCGCGACCGTCCATGCAGAAGTCGACGTCGAAATCCGGCAGCGACACGCGCTCTGGGTTCAGGAAGCGCTCGAAGAGCAAGTCGTATTCGATGGGATCGAGTTCCGTGATACCCAGCGCATAAGCGACCAGCGATCCGGCCCCCGATCCGCGCCCGGGACCCACCGGCACGTCGTTGCGCCGCGCCCAGTCGATGAAGTCAGCGACGATCAGGAAGTACCCGGAAAAGCCCATCTTGATGATGACCGAGAGCTCGAGATCTAGGCGCTCCTGATACGGTCCGTCCAGGCGCGCGCGCTCCGCGGGGCTAAAGCGCGCCATGCGCCGCAGCAAACCCGCGCGCGCGTCATCGCGGACCACGTCGTCCACAGAGGCCCCCTCGGGGACCGGAAACCGCGGCAAATAGTAGTCCCCGAAACGCAAGGAGACCGTACAGCGGCGGGCGATCTCCAGAGTATTCTCGATGGCCTCGGGGATGTCGGCGAACAGGGCCGCCATCTCCGCCGGGTCGGTCAGATATTGGCGTTCGGTATAGTGGCGGGGGCGCCTTGGATCGGCGAGCGTGCGACCCTCGTGAATACAGACCCGGATCTCGTGGGCCTCGAAGTCCTCCGCGGCCAGGAAGCGTACGTCATGAGTCGCGACTAAGGGAATCCGCAGCCGCCGCGCAAGCCCCACCGCACGCCCGTTGTACTCCTCCTGCCAGGGGCGGCCGTTACGTTGCAGCTCGATATAAAAGCGGTCCGGGAAAAGTCCCGCCCACTGGCGCGCCGCCTCCTGCGCCCGATCCATGTGCCCGCCGACAAGAAACTGACCGACATCGCCGTCCTGCCCCCCGGAGAGCGCGATCAGGCCCTCGCTCTCGCCCACGAGCCAGGCCTGTTCTATGCAGGCGCGGCCACTATCCTGCCCCTCGCCGTAGGCGCGCGTGAGCAGGCGGCTCAACGACCGATATCCCTGCAGATTCTGGCAGAGCAGCGCAGCGCGATAGGGTCGCTGAGGGTCGTCGCTGCGGATCAAGACGTCGGCCCCGATGATGGGCTTGATCCCGGCAGCGACCGCCTTATTGTAGAACTTCACCATGCCAAACAGGTTGGCGAGATCCGTGAGCGCCACGGCCGGCATACCCTTTTCATGGCAGGCCGAGACGAGGTCGTCTAAGCGCAGCAGACCATCGGCGAGCGAATACTCCGAATGGACGCGCAGATGGACGAAGCCCTTCATGACGCCCCCTCCCGCAGGGCACAGGCCGCGCGGACCGGGGCGAAACTCTGACGGTGCAAGGGACATGCACCGAAACGGCTCAACGCCTCGAGGTGGCGTGCCGTGCCGTAGCCCTTGTGGCTGGCAAAGCCGTACTGCGGGTAGACGGTATCCCACTCGCACATCTCAGCGTCGCGCGCGACCTTGGCCACGATCGAGGCCGCCGATATGACCGGCACCCGCGCGTCGCCGCGCACGATGGCGCGGCCTGGGCAGGGCAAGACCGGCAGGTGCACGCCATCAACCAGCGCGAACTCCGGCGCCAAGGCGAGATTTTCCACGGCACGCCGCATAGCAAGCCACGCGGCGTGCAAGACGTTCAGGCGATCCACCTCCTCCACCTCCGCGCGCCCCAGCGCCCACGCCTGCGCGCGCCCCTTGATCTCTTCGGCCAAGAGGGTCCGGCGCCGCTTCGTCAAACGCTTCGAATCGGCGAGGCCTATAAGCCCGTGACGTGGAGCCAGCACCACGGCGGCGGCCACCACCGGGCCCGCGAGCGGTCCCACACCCACCTCGTCGATGCCGGCTACGATGCGCATGAAGCCTCACGCGCCTGCCCGCGCGCGCCCACGAGATTCAGCACCGCCTCCGCCGCTCGGGCATTGGCGCCCTGGCCTAGGCGCTCGCGCACCTCGGCGAGGGCGGCCATGGTCTGCCGGCACCGCTCGGGATCTTCCAGGAACACCTCAGCGGCGCGTACCAACCGATCCGGGTTGGCCTCGGACTGCAGGAGCTCGGGGACTACATCGCGTTCGAGCAGCAGATTGGGCAAAGAGACGTAAGGAAGCTTCGAGAGACTGCGGACCAGGCGGTAGGTGAACGACGAGAGCCTGTAGACCACTACCATGGGACGCCCGACGAGCGCAGTCTCCAGGGCCGCGGTCCCTGAGGCCAAAAGCACCAGGTCGGCGGCCGCCATCGCAATCCGTGCGTGACCATGGAGGCGCGTGATCGGCAGGTCGAAGGCCTTCTGTTCTGTGAGCACTTGGTCGAAGATCGCGCGCGTCTCACGATTGACAAAGGGCGCCACAAATCGGCAGCCGGGATAGCGTACCGCAAGCCTTTGCGCAGTCTTCACGAAGAGTTCCGCATGCGCGCGCAGCTCGGACACGCGGCTGCCCGGCAGCAGGGCCACCACAGGCCCTTGGGCCTCCAGGCGCAGTTCGGCACGCGCCTGGGCTGCCGAAGTCCCCGAGGGTATGGCGTCCGCCAAGGGATGGCCGACGCAGATTGCGTCCATGCGTCCCTCATAGTAACGCGGCTCGAAGGGAAACAGGGTGAGTAAACGGTCGGCGCTCGCCGCCACAGTCCGCACGCGATAGCGTCGCCATGCCCATACCGTAGGACTCACATAGTGCACGGTCGGGATGCCTTCAGCCTTCAGCGCACGCTCGAGCGCGAGCGTGAAATCCGGCGAATCGATGCCGATCACGACATCCGGGCGGATCTTGCGGAAATAAGCGATGAGGTCGCGGCGCATGCGCAGGAGCTCCGGCAGGCGCCCGGCCACCTCCGCTATACCCATGACCGACAAGGCCTCCATGGGAACCCGGCTCGAGCCCCCTTCGGCGATCATCAAAGGCCCACACACCCCTTCGAAGCTGCAGGGGGTCACCGCCTGCATGGCCCTCATGAGGCCCGCACCGAGGGCGTCGCCCGACGCCTCGCCGGCCACGATGCCCACGCGCAAGCCCATTACCGGATGATGCCCCGGCCCTCGACCTTGAGAAAGCGCGCCAAGACGTCGAGTTCCCCGTATTCGGGCACCATGTCATCGATCTTGCCGATCGCCTCGTCGAGCCGCAGGCCCGATTTATAGATGGTCTTGTAGGCCCTCTTCAGCATATTGATGCCCTCCGCCGTAAAGCCCCGTCTCTTCAGGCCCGTGACGTTGATGCCGTAGGGCCGCGCCGAATTGCCGGCGGCGAGTACGTAGGGCGGAATATCCTGCACCGCCACGGTGGCCGCGCCGGTCATGCAATGTTCGCCGACCCGACAAAACTGGTGGATCCCGGTAAAGCCCCCCAGCACGGCGTAATCCCCGACCAGCACGTGCCCGGCGAGGCTTGCACAGTTGGCAAATACCGTGTGGTTGCCGATGCGGCAATCATGGGCAATATGGACATAGGCCATGAACAGGTTGTCGTGGCCGATTTCCGTAATACCGCCGCCTCCGCCCGTGCCGCGGTTGATGGTGCAAAATTCGCGAAAGACGTTGCGATCGCCGATCTCGAGCGTCGTACGTTCGCCGTGGTACTTCAAGTCCTGCGGCACCTCACCGATCGAGCTGAACTGGAAGATCTTGTTGTCACGGCCGATGCGCGTAGGGCCTTTGATGACCGTGTGCGACCCTATCGACGTCCCCGCCCCGATCACAACCTCGGGCCCAATGATCGTAAACGGCCCGATCTCCACATCCGCGCCGATCTCCGCTCGCGGATCGACGAGAGCGTGCGGATGAATCATGCGAGCTCCTTGTAGGTGCACATGAGTTCCGCGGTCGAACACACCGCCTCATCGACCGTCGCCGTCGCCTCGAAACGCCAGATACTCTTCATCTTGCGGGTCAGTTTGACGTTCAGGCGCAGCTGGTCCCCGGGGCTCACCTGGCGTTTGAAGCGGGCTTTATCGATACCAACGAATAGATAAATGCCGCCGTCAGCAGGCAGCTTCCCAAGCGTCTTGAACGACAGGATGGCGCAGGCCTGAGCCATGGCCTCGATGACCAATACGCCCGGCATCACCGGATACTCGGGAAAGTGTCCCTGGAAAAACGGCTCGTTGATAGTGACGTTTTTGATCGCCACGAGCGATTCGTTGGGGACATAGTCCAGCACCCGATCGATCAAGAGAAAGGGGTAGCGGTGTGGGAGGTGCCTCAACACCTGTTGAATGTCCAGCGTATTCAATGGGTTCCCCCTGACAAGATCTGTTTTATTGTTTGCTCGACGCGACGCAAGCGCCGCGCTAATTCATCCAGGTGCCGAAAGCGCCCGAGATTGCGTGCCCATACGTCGGCATCGGCTGCCGGCAGGCTCGACGAATAACGGCCGGGGCCCGCCACTGACCCCTTCAGAAACGACATCGCCGTCACCTCGACGTCATCGCCTACTGTAATATGGCCCATGATCCCAGACCCCCCCGCGATCAGGCAGCGCTTTCCGATGACCGCGCTTCCCGCTACGCCGACGCACCCGGCCATGGCGGTATCCTCGCCGACCTTCACATTGTGGGCGATCTGGATCAGGTTATCGAGCTTCACGCCGTCGGCGATGACGGTATCCCCAAGCGCGCCGCGGTCGATGGTGGTATTGGCTCCAACGTCCACTTCGTTGCCGATCACCACCCGGCCAAGCTGTGGCACCTTGGCCCATCGCCCATCGGCTTCCCGCACATAGCCGAAGCCCTCGCCGCCGATCACAGCTCCTGGGGATATCACACAGCGCTCGCCTATCACGCAGTCATGCATGATCACGGCGCGCGCCTCGACACGCGTGAACGCAGCGACCGTGCAGCGCTCGCCTATCACAGCCCCGGCGCCGATGACGGCATGCTCCCCTACATGCGCGTCTGCCTCAATCACCGCCTGCGGCCCAATGCTTGCGCTCTCGGCCACTACGGCGCTTTCATGGATGACGGCGCTCGGATGGCGGCCCGGCGGGACGGTACCTGGGGGGTGGAGAAGCCGCGCGATGCGCGCGAAGGCGATCCGCGGATCATCGCACAAAAGCACATTCCCCGGGAACGCGTCGCCGTCGTCCCGGTGCAGTATGAGCGCGCCTGCCCGACTGGTCGCAATCAGCGTCCGATAGCGCGGCGACGCGCAATACGCCACCTGCCGAGGCCCAGCCCGATTGAGCGGCGCCACGGCATCGATCTCGATCTCCCCCTGCCCGCGCAACGTGGCCGAAGCCGCGTCCGCCAATTCCCGCAATGTATAGGCCATGTCCGTTCGGGTCGCGCCCGCCTCCGCCCGTCTTCTAGTTCCGAAGCCTAGCCACTGGCGCCGATTCCCGCTAGTACATAAAGAGCGTGCCCAACGTGAACTGGACGGCGCGCGTCTGATCGCCCGGCTGGGCGTTCAGCGGCCGGGCGATACTGATGCTCAAAGGCGCGATCGGCGAGAACCAGTCGAATGCAACGCCAAATGACGCGCGAATCTGATTGAACGCGATGCGCTGGCCAGGCCCGTACACCTGGCCCGCGTCGATAAAGGTCGACAGCCGCATGGAGCGGTTATTCACCGAGGTGCCAGGCACCGGGAAGAAGAACTCCGCGCTCGCCAGTATGCGCTTGTTGCCGCCGATCGGGTCATAGGGCGGCAAACTATCCCGCGGGCCCAGCGATTCGTTCTGGAAGCCCCGCACGGAGTTTGCGCCGCCGGCGTAAAAGTTCTTGAAAAACGGCAGGCTATGCGTATTCCCGTAACCGTTACCGTAGCTCCACTCGTTGCTGAGTTTCAAGCTGTACTGGCGCCCGAAGGGGAAGAACACGCTGGCCAGATAGGAGGCCCGGTAGTACTCGAGGCTACCGCCAGGCAAACCCACCTCCCCGCTCAACTGCTGATAGGTCCCGCTTGTCGGGAAGATCGCATTGTTCAGGGTATTGCGCGACCAACCGAAGGTGGCCTTGATGATGTCGTTCGTCGATCCGTGGCGGGCCACGAAGTTCTGCGCCACCTGGGCGCTCGTCGAGTTGACCGTAATCCCCACGCGCTCGGCGGCCAGACCGATATTGACGGTCCGATTGACCCCGATCGGAATGCCGTAGAACACCCCGGCCCCGACCGTACTCTCGTTATAGGCGGCGGTGTAGGCGGCGGCCGCGTTGAAGGAGCTGTCGTAGACATTGAAGCCGCGACTGATCCCCGAGCTCGTGTAGTACGGGTTCACATAGGTGAGATTGATGTCCTTGTAGGCCACCGAAGTATCGGCGGTCACCGACACCTCTTTGCCGGTCCCGAGCACATCCTGATAGGTCACCGAACCGTTGATGAAGATGCCATAGAGGTCCGAGTAGCCGAGGCCCGCGACGATGCTGCCGGTCGGGCGCTCCTTGACGTGCACCTCCACATCCACCTCGTTCGGATGCCCAGGCACAGGCGGCGTGGTCACGCGCACGGTCGTAAAGAAGCCGAGCCGCCGAAGCAATGTCACTGACTGCTTGATGCGCTTGGCGGAAAACCACGCGCCCTCGTACTGGCGCATGGTGCGGCGCAGCACCGCATCCTGCGTCACGGTATTGCCGAAGAATCGTATCCGCCGCACATAGACGCGCTGGCCTGGCTCGACATACAGCGTGAGCGCGATGGTGTGGTCTTTGCGATTCACGGCCGGTACCACCCGGACATTGGCAAAGGCATAACCACGATTGCCAAGCTTGCGGATGATCCGACGCGTACCTTTGGTGATGCGCTCGCGCGAGAATACCTGCCCGGGCTTTATGCGCATCAAGGAAGCGAGCGTCGCGGGCGCGAGAATCTGTCGACCGGCGAACCGGTAATTCGAGATCCGGTAGACGTGCCCTTCGTGCACGTTCTCCGTGACATAGATCCAATCCTTGCTCGGGGTGATGGCCACCACCGTCGATACCAGGCGAAACTGCAGATAGCCACGATTCAGATAGAAGTTCTGCAGGTTCTCGAGATCCGCCTCGAGCTTCTGACGTGAGTAGCGATCGTTACCGGTAAAGAAACTGAAGAGACCCGGGGGACCGAGCTTGAAGCGGCCGAGCAGCCGCCCTTCCTTGTAGCGATGATTGCCGACGATGGTGATCTGCTTGATGCGAGCAATCTTGCCCTCGGTCACGGCGATACTCACCCCGACCCGGTCACGTGGTAGGGACTTCACGGTCGTGACGACGCGCGCGGCGTAATATCCGCGGTTGAAGTATTGGCGTCGCAAGGCCTGCTTGGTCTCATGCAGGAGCGCGTGATTGAACACGCGGCCCTTGGCAAACCCCATGTCCGCAAGCGACTTGAGAAGCTTCTTCGGCTTGATGACATGCGTGCCTTTGATAGTGATGCTCGCGATAGCCGGCCGCTCGCGCACCGCCACGATCAGCGTATGACCCGCCTCCTCGAGCTTGACGTCGCGAAAAAAGCCAGTCTTAAACAACGCCTGAATGGCGCGCTCGGCGCGGATCGAAGTCAGCCTCTCGCCCACCCGCACGGGGAGATAGGTCATGACCGTGGCCTGCGAGATTCGCTTCAGACCCGTAACTTTGATATGAGCGATCACAAAGGAGGCGGCCTGAGCCGGTCCCGTAAGCGCGCTCGCCAAACAGAGCGCCGTCAACCATTTTTTCATTGCTTGAAGCCCGCCTCGTTGCTTATCCGAGAATACGCGTAATGTCGTTATAGAAGGCAAGCATCATGAGACCTACTAGCAAGGTCACGCCGACACGCTGTCCCCATCCGATCGCCTGCTCAGAGATCGGTCCTCCCTTGACCCACTCGAGCAGATAGAAGAAGACGTGGCCCCCGTCGAGGACAGGCACGGGCATCAAGTTCAGGACCCCGAGACTGACACTGATCACCCCGAGAAACATCAAAAAGCTCGAGAAACCCACCTGCACCGAATAACCGGCATACCGCGCGATCGTGATCGGACCGCTGATGCTCTTTGGCGAGACCTGGAGCAGCACCATCTTCCCCAGCATCTCGACCGTCAAACGGCTCATGAGCCACGTATCGGTCAAAGCCGCCCGCAACGCCGTCACAGGCCCAAATCGAACCATGACGCGCATCCCGGGCGGCAAAGTCGGAACGCGGATGCCAGCACCGATCTGGCCGATATTTCGGGTTCCCACCTTAACGGCTTTTGGCGTGATGATCAATTGCCGTTTTTGTCCGTGCCTGCGGACGGAAAAACGCAGAGCCTCCCCCGGATGGCGGCGGATGACATGGGCCACTTGCGCCCAATCCTTCATCGGCTGCCCGTTGATGCGCGTCACGAGATCGCCGACTTTGAGCCCGGCCTTGCCCGCCGGATCGTGCGCCATGACCTCCGAGATACGCGGTATGAGCTTAGGCTGCCAACCATAGATCCCGAGCACGGAACTCAAATGGCCTTTGCTCAGGGCGCGCGCGTGAACGCCATCGAGATTGAGCGTCACGGTCCGCTGAACGCCCCCTTTCGTCAGCACCTGCATGCGCACCGGGGCATGCTCCAGGGCCTCCTGGAAAAGATACAGCCGGTCCTGACCCAGGCTTTGCACACGCCGACCATTGATGCGTGTGATGAGATCACCCGCCCGCAGACCCGCCGCCTGCGCGGGCGAATGCGCCGCCACCTTGCCGATGATGGGCTTCAGACCGGGTATGCCGGTCATGAACACCACCCAATAGGCCAAAATCGCGAACAGAAAGTTGAAGCCCGGACCCGCGAGCACGATCGCGATCCGCTTCCAGATGGGCTGGCGGTTGAACGCGCGATGCCGCTCGGCGGCCGGCACCTCGCCTTCGTTCTCGTCGAGCATCTTCACGTAACCACCCAAAGGCACTGCCGCGAGCACGTATTCAGTCGCGTCACGCCCCGCCCGGCGCAGGATGAGCGGCTTTCCAAAACCTATCGAAAACCGCAGGACCTTCACGCCAAGCCCGCGGGCCACGATGTAGTGTCCGAACTCGTGCACCGCGATCAGGACACCGATCGCGAGCACGTAACCGAGCACGCTGTATCCGATCTCTGTCAACACGCCCAAACCCCCTTCGCGCCCTGCGCAATCACGGCCACGCGCGCTGCCTCGCGCGCGCGTCCATCTTCCTCGAGTATGGCCTCGAGACTCTCCACCGCCACCACAGGCCGCATGGCAAGCACCGACTCTATCACCGTGGGGATGGCGGCAAACGGAAGCGTGCGCGCCAGGAACGCCTCCACCGCGACTTCGTTTGCAGCGTTCAACACAGTCGGGGCACTGCCGCCTGCAATCGCCGCGGCGCGCGCAAGCCCAAGACACGGAAAACGCGCCTCATCGGGCTCCTCGAAATCCAGCCTGCCAATGGCAGCCAAATCGAGACGCGCCACGCCCGCCTCGATACGGTCCGGAAACCCGAGGGCATGCGCAATCGGGGTACGCATATCCGGATTCCCGAGCTGCGCCAACACCGACCCGTCGATATATTCGACGAGCGAATGGATCACACTTTGCGGGTGAATCACGATATCGACCTGCTCGGGCCTGGCCTCGAATAGGCGACAGGCCTCGATCAACTCGAGCCCCTTGTTCATCAACGTGGCTGAATCAACCGAAATCTTGCGCCCCATGCTCCAGCGAGGATGCGCGCACGCCTGCTCGGGCGTCACACGCGCGAATTCGCTAGCCGGGGTATTGCGAAACGGACCACCGGAACAGGTGAGCAGGATGCGCCGCACCCCGGACCGGACAAGGTCCGGCCGGCCCGCGGGCAAACATTGAAAAACAGCATTGTGTTCGCTATCGAGCGGCAGCAACTCCGCACCACTCTTGCGCGCGAGCGCCAGCAGCAGGTGGCCCGACATAACGAGCGGCTCCTTGTTGGCAAACAGCACGCGCTTGCCGGCCGCCACCGCCGCCCACGCCGACTTGAGACCGGCCGCCCCGACGATACCGCAGACCACGGTCGTCACCCGCGGATCGCACACGGCGCGCTCGAGCGCCTCGGGCCCCGACCAGACTTCTGTGCCTTCGGACACGAGCGACTGGGCCAGCGCCGCCGCTGCCTCCGGGGCATGCGCGACCGCGATGGCGGGCCTCCACGTCCGGCACAGCGCCCGCAGCTCGTCGATGCGCTGATAGGCAGAGAGCGCCACCACCTCGAACCGATCCGGATGCAAGGCGACAACCTTCAGGGTACTCACCCCGATCGAACCTGTGGCCCCAAGCACCGCAAGCCCTGCCCGACCCTCATGCCCAGGGTGGTCCGTTTCCCGTCTCATCGAAGAACCCCCAGATCACGCATGGTCCACACAAAGAGTGGTGCCGCCGCCGTCAAGGCATCGATGCGATCGAGGACGCCGCCGTGACCGGGCAACCAGCGACCGGAATCCTTGACCGACGCCAATCGCTTGGCCTTGCTCTCGAGCAGATCGCCTACGATCGACAGCATAGCGATCGCGACCCCCAAAAGGACCCCCCCGCCTATGCCGAGTGGTAGTACACCAAGCCACCAAGCGCCTGCGCCGCCGACCGCCGCCGCCCCCGCCACACCACCCAGCGCCCCTTCCACGGTCTTGCCAGGGCTCACAAGGGGCGCAAGCTTGCGGCGACCGAAGGCACGTCCGGCAAAATAGGCCACGCTATCGGCCGCCCACACCATGGCGAGCAGCCAAATCAGGAGCCCTGGATGGGAGGGGTCCTGCATTTTCAGGGCAAGACACCCCCGCCACGCCGGCACGAGCACAAACAGGCCCACCAGCCACTTGAGGGCCGTTAGCTGCCACAAAGGGCTCGCGCGGTCACGAAACATGAATACCTCGCCGGCCGCCCAAGCCCACCAGACGAGTGCAGCCGCCACGACCACCACAAGCGGCACCGCGAGGCTCGCGACCCCAACGATCGCCGTCAAAGCCGTGTAGGCCAACCCCACCGCCATTCCCGGGTGGACAAGCGACGACCACTCGAACGCCGCCAGCAGCGTCACGGCGCCCAACAGGACGGCGACACCCAAGCTATTCAGGAAGATAAGGCCCGCAAGCAGCAGGGAGCCCGCGACGAGCGCCGTCAGCAGGCGCTCTTTAAGCACGCCACGCCGCCTCGACTTGATCTCCCGTGCGCCCGAAACGCCGCTGCCGCCCGGCGAAGGATTCCAGGGCGATATCGAACTGTTTGCGATCGAAGTCGGGCCATAACACGGGCGTGAAATAGAGCTCCGTATAGGCCAACTGCCACAAAAGGAAGTTGCTGATCCTTTGCTCGCCACCTGTGCGGATGAAGAGATCGGGTTCCGGAACGTCGGCCATGCTGAGGTAGGGCGCCAGGGTGTCGGGGGTGATGGCGGCGGGCTCGAGCGTTCCGGCGCGCACCTCCAAGGCGACTCGCGCACAGGCCTGCGCGATATCCCATCGCCCCCCGTAGTTGGCGGCTATGGTGAGACGCAGCCGCTTGTTCTGGCAGGTCATGGCCTCAGCGTCGCGCACGCGCTGCACGATCTCGGGCCCGAAGGCGCCAATATCACCGATGGCACGGAACTGGATATCGTTGTCATGGAGTTTTGCGATCTCGCGGTCGAGCGCAAACAAAAACAGCTGGCGCAGGAGACGCACCTCGAGCCGCGGCCGCCGCCAGTTCTCGCTGCTGAAGGCGAACAGCGTGACCGCCCGGATGCCCTTTTCGGCGCACGCCGCTACGAGTTCGCGGACCATCTCGACACCCTTGCGATGCCCCTGGATACGGGCCTGGCCGCGCGCCTTAGCCCAGCGCCCATTGCCGTCCATGATCACCGCGACATGTGAGGGAAGACCGCCTTCCATAGAACCCTGATCCATCGTCGTCATATCAAGATTATAGGCGTATTGGCGCGCCCCCGGTTAGATCTCCAGGATATCCCGTTCCTTCGCTCCGACCAACTTGTCGATTTCCGCGATGAATTGATCAGTGGCCTTTTGGACCGCCTCGACCAAACGCTTCTCCTCATCTTCGGAAAGCAACTTTTTCTTGACCTGTTCCTTCAGGTGATTGTTCGTGTCGCGCCGGATGTTGCGTACCGCGACCTTGGCATTCTCGCCTTCACCGCGGGCCACCTTGCCAAGTTCCCGACGCCGCTCCTCGGTCAAGGACGGCATGGGGATACGGATCGTCGTGCCGGTCGTCACAGGATTGAAGCCGAGTCCCGACTCCATGATCGCGCGCTCGATGGCTGCGACCACGCCCTTCTCCCAGGGATTCACGACGAGGTTGCGGGCATCGGCGACCGTGACGTTGGCGACTTTGGAGAGGGCCGTCTTGGTCCCGTAGTAGTCGACCATGATGTGGTCCAAAAGTGCGGTATTGGCGCGTCCCGTGCGGATCCGGCCCAACTCCGCCTTCAGGGCCTCGAGAGACTTGGCCATGCGCGCCTGAACGTCTTTTTTCAGGTCCTCACTCACACTGCGCTCCTTCTTCTACTAAAGTCCCTTCCTCGGCCCCCGCCAAGATACGGGCGAGCGCCCCAGGCTGTGTCATGTCAAAGACGCGCAATGGGACCCGATATTCCCGCAACAGCGCGATCGCCGTAGCGTCCATGACCCCGAGCCTGCGCTGCAAGATATCATCGTAACTGAGGCGCCGGAAGCGCACCGCGGCGGGATCGCGCTTGGGGTCCGCGGAATACACACCGTCGACCTTGGTGGCCTTTAGCATGATATCGGCCCGCATCTCCAAGGCCCGCAGGCTCGCCGCCGTGTCCGTCGTAAAAAATGGGTTGCCGGTCCCAGCCGCGAATATGACGACCTCAGCCCTATCCAGACACGCGAGCGCATGGCGCCGGTCGAAGGCGGGCACCGCCGTACCCACCGGCAGCGCCGACTGGATATGCGCCACCACGCCGCGAGCCCGCAGGGCCTCGCCCAAGGCCAAGGCATTCATGACCGTCGCCAGCATACCCATGAGGTCGGCCTCCGCGCGGTCCATATCCCGCGCCGAACTCGACACGCCACGAAAGATGTTGCCCCCGCCCACCACGATCGCAAGGCCAGTGCCGTCAGAGGCCTCGGCCACGGCATCGGCCATCGCCTTCAGCACTTCCGGGTCGATGCCGTAACCGGCCGAGCCCATCAACGCCTCGCCACTCAGCTTCAGGAGCACGCGCCGGTAACGCGCCATAGATCAGCTTCCCTTCACCTGAGACATGACTTCCGAGGCGAAGTTGCTGACCTCGCGCTCGATCCCTTCGCCAACCTCGAGACGGTAGAAGCGTTTCACGTCGGCGCCGGAGCGTTTCAAGTAGGCTGCCACCGTGATCTCCGGATCCTTGACGAAGGGCTGGCCGACCAGGGTGCTATCCTCCAAGTACTTCCGGACCTTGCCCATCACCATCTTCTCTATGATGTCGGCGGGTTTCCCAGACTCAGCGGCCTGCGCGACATAGATTGCCTTCTCGCGGGCCACGACATCCGCCGGAACCTCGTCCGGCCGTACATAGGCGGGTTTGTTGGCGGCGACATGCATGGCGAGGTCACGCGCCACGCCCGGATCTCCCTGTGTAAGCGCCACCAGCACACCGATCCGCCGCCCATGGACATAATGCCCGAGCACACCGCCTTCGGCCTCGAGCCGCGCAAAGCGACGCACGGCCATGTTTTCCCCAAACTGGGCCACGAGAGCCGCGCGGGCCTCGGCCACCGTGCCGCCGCCCGGATACGCCAAGGCCAGCAGGGCCTCCAGATCAACGGGGTTCTTTTCCGCCACGAGCACCGCAAGCGCCTCGGCGAAGCCCACGAAGCGCTCCTCCTTGGCCACAAAATCGGTCTCGCTATTGACCTCCACGAGCGCGCCCACCCGACCGCTGGCATCGACATGGGCCGCAACCGCCCCTTCAGCCGCCACGCGATGGGCCTTTTTATCCACCTTGGCGCCAGCCTTCTTGCGCAGCAAGTCGATCGCCGCCTCGATATTGCCGTCGGTCTCCGTGAGCGCGGTCTTGCACTCCATCATACCCAGCCCGGTCCGCTCCCGAAGTTCCTTCACCTGTGCCGCTGAAATCGCCATATCTCATCCTCATACGCACACAAAAGGGGGCTTTGCCCCCCTTTGCCTATCAATATCCGCCCAGCCGACCTCAGGACCGGCCGCGACCACCGCGGGCGGGTTTGGCGCCCGCCCCTTCGCGACCCTTGGGTCGAGCCTTGCGCGTATCCGTGGCGGCGGGGCTCGGCCCGGCGCCCTCAGTATCCCCTTCGGCTTCGCCCACATAGCCATCATAGGGGCTCGCGGCCTTCTTGCGGGGGGCCGTGCGCGTGGCCGGATCTTCCTTCACTTCAACGAACTCTTCGTCGCCTGAAGGGGCCACCGTTGTCACGGCGGCACGGCCTTCGAGGACGGCATCGGCCATGGTGCGGGCATAGAGGGTTATGGCGCGACTGGCATCGTCATTGCCCGGAATGACGTAATCGACGCCGTCGGTCTTGCAATTCGAGTCGACCACCGCCACGACCGGGATCTTGAGCTTATTGGCCTCGCCCACCGCGATATACTCGTGACCCACGTCGACCACGAACAAGGCGTCTGGCAGGCTCGGCATATCCTTGATGCCGCTCAGGCTCCGATCCAGTTTGGCGCGCTCGCGCTCCAGAGTCAGCGTCTCCTTCTTCGACAGCTTCTCGGCCCCACCGCCTTCGGCGAGCAGCTCCTCGAGCCGCTTCAGGCGCTCGATCGAACGGCGCACCGTCTTGTAATTCGTCAACATGCCGCCCAGCCAGCGATGGTCCACATAGGGGCAACCGGCCCGGATCGCCTCGGCACGCACGATCTCGGCGGCTTGGCGTTTGGTGCCGACAAACAGGATCGTGCCCTTGTTCGAAGCGAGCTTGCGCACGAATGTCGCCGCCTCGCTCAACATGGGCAGCGACTTCTCGAGATTGATGATGTGGATGTTGTTGCGCTCACCAAAGATATAGGGGCGCATTTTCGGGTGCCAGAACCGGGTCTGATGGCCAAAATGACAGCCGGCCTCAAGCATTTCACGCATCGTGACATTAGCCATGACATATCTCCAAACGGGTTAGTCCACCGCAGGTCCCGGACGTCGACCCCGCGCCTTTAAGGCCCGGAGCACCCGAACGCCGTGACGACCTGCGTGCGATAATCCCTCAAAACGAGGGCGCGAGGGGGATCCTCGCGTGGGCGCATGCTACCATGAGTGAGGGTCCGGTAACAGTGCGAATCGTCCCGCCTGGTACGAAACGCACCGAGCGCCCACGCGCGATGGTTGAACGCCGGACGCGGACCGCCGACAATAAGCTATCACTCACACAGCTCAACCCCCGGAACCCAAGACCCCTGATGGCCATAACGATCAAGACCGAAAGCGAGATCCAGAAAATGCGCGTGGCCGGCCGCCTAGCCGCCGATGTCCTCGAGATGATCGCCCCTCATGTCACGCCCGGCGTGACTACGGACGAACTCGACCGCATCTGTCACGACTATATCGTGAATACCCAAAAAGCGATCCCGGCGCCGCTCAATTATCACGGCTTCCCGCGCTCGATCTGCACCTCGGTCAACCATCAGGTCTGCCACGGCATACCGGGCGACCGCAAACTGAAACGCGGCGACATCGTCAATATCGACATCACGGTGATCAAGGAGGACTACCATGGTGACACGAGCCGCATGTTCTATATCGGGGAGCCCTCGGTCGCAGCGCGACGCCTGACGGAAACGACCTACGAGTGCATGGTGCAGGGGATCCGCATGGTGCGTCCGGGTATACACTTGGGCGACATAGGGCACGCCATCCAGGCCCTGGCCGAGAGCCGCCACTACTCGGTGGTACGCGAATACTGCGGACACGGCATCGGCCGCGGCTTCCACGAAGACCCGCAGGTCCTGCATTATGGAAACCCCGGTACCGGCGTCACCCTGGAGCCCGGCATGATCTTTACGATAGAGCCCATGATCAATCAGCGCGGGGCCGGGGTCAAACTGCTACCTGACAACTGGACGGTCGTGACCCGGGATCACGGCCTGTCCGCCCAATGGGAGCACACGATACTCGTCACGCCCACAGGTTACGAGGTCCTGACCTTGCGCTCGGATGAGACGATCTAGGACCGCGCCTTGACCAATACCATCGCGCCACCGCCCGCAAACCCCGACATCGCGCGATTCCGCGAGGCCTTGCGGGTCGGCGACACCCGTCTGCGCGCAGCCCACGAAGCCGAATTGCCCCGTCGACGCCGGGGTCTCGGGGTCCAGACCCTGCGCCTACGCACGGCCTTGATCGACGACATCCTGTCGCGCGCCTATACGGAACACGAGCATAAACTTCCCGATCGGATCTCCATCGCGCTGGTGGCAGTTGGCGGGTATGGGCGCGGCGAACTCCACCCGGCGTCCGACATCGACCTGCTGCTGCTCCAGGACAGCCCTCGCTACGACAAGACGCAGGCCTTCGCCGAACCTTTCCTGCGCTTCCTCTGGGACATAGGGCTCACCGTAGGCCATAGCGTGCGATCGGTGCGCGATTGCCTACGCGTCGCGCGCGGTGACGCGACCGTCATGACCAATCTCATGGAGGCGCGCCTCTTGATGGGCGACGAGGCGCTCCTCGCCCGCCTCGTGCATGAACTGGCCTCCCCGCAACTCTGGCCGAGCGCGCGCTTCTACGAGGCCAAGCTTGCCGAACAAAAAGCCCGCTACGCACGCTACGACGATACTGGCTACAACCTTGAGCCGAACGTCAAGGAAGGCCCCGGCGGCCTGCGCGACATCCATATGATCGGCTGGATCGCCCAGCGCCATCTGGGATCCGCTGACCTCCACGACCTCGTCAAGATAGGCTTCCTCGGCGAACGCGAATACCGCTCGCTCATCGATGCCCGTAATTTTCTCTGGCAGGTGCGTAACGGCCTGCACTTCCTCGCCCGCCGGCGCGAGGATCGCCTACTGTTCGACCACCAGCGCGCGCTCGCCCATCAGATGGGCTATGCCGATCGCCCGGGACGGCTCGCCGTCGAACAGTTCATGAAGCGCTACTATCGCACCGTCAAGCAGGTCCAGCTCCTGAATGAAATCCTGCTTCAGCATTTCGCCGAGGCCCTGCCTGGTGGCAAACGCCCGGCCCTGACAACCCTCACCCCGGAATTCCGCGCCCGCAACGGCTTCTTGGAAACCGTCGACGCCCATGTCTTCGCCAAGAATCCGTGCGCCATACTGGGCCTCTTTCGAGTCCTCCAGGACCACCCGGAACTCGAGGGTGTGCGCGCCGCGACCATCCGCCTCCTACGCGCCCATCTCCCCTTGATCGACGGGGCCTTCCGTAAGGACCCTGAAACCCAAAAGGCCTTCCTGGCCATCCTGCGCGCCCCGTCGGGGATCACCAAGGCCTTGCGACGCATGAACGCCTACGGCGTCCTCGGCGCCTATATACCCGCCTTCGGAAAGATCGTGGGACAGATGCAGCACGACCTCTTTCACGTCTACACGGTCGATGAACACAGCCTGTTTGTCCTGCGCAACGTGCGACGCGTCATGGTGGCTGCATTCGCCCACGAGCTGCCGATGACAAGCGAGGTCGCGCGCTCCCTCGCCAAGCCCGAACGGCTGTATCTCGCCGCCCTCTTTCATGACATCGCCAAGGGACGCGGCGGTGACCATTCGCGTCTGGGGGAGGCCGAGGCGCACGCGTTCTGCCAACGTCTGGGTCTCAGCGATTACGACGCCCAGTTCGTGGCCTGGCTCGTGCGCCACCACCTGATCATGTCATGGACCGCGCAGCACACCGACATCTCCGATCCCCAGGTGGTCTCCGACTTCGCCCGCTTCGTCGGCGATCGCGAACATCTGGATAATCTCTATGTACTCACCGTTGCCGATATCCGCGGCACGAGCCCGACGGTATGGAATGACTGGAAGGGCAAGCTCCTCACGGGGCTCTACCGCGATACGACCCGCGTCCTGCGCCGCGGGATCGGCGAGGCCATCGACGTCGACGCCCGCATCACCGACGCACGGCGCAACGCCTTGCAGCTTCTGGGCGACTGCGCGAGCCCCGAAGCTATCGAGCGGCACTGGGCACGCATGGACGCCGACTACTTCCTGCGCCACGACGCCGAGGCCCTGGCATGGCATGCCTGCGCCATCGCAGGGGCGGCCGAAAGTGCGCTGCCGGTCATAGAGGCGCGTGTGCGCCCCGACCAGGCAGCCATCGAGTTCCTCGTCTTCAATCCACTGAGCGACGAACTCTTCGCCGTCCTTACGGGCAGCCTCGATCGCATGAACCTCTCCATTGTCGATGCGCGCATCCACATGGCATCGGGTTATGCCCTCGACTGCTTTGTCGCGCTCACGCCCAACGGCATCCTGCCGGCCAAACGCGAGCTTTTGCAGATGCGCGAACAAGTGCGCGTCGACCTCGGAACGGGGTTTCACGAGTCGGCCGCCCGTCCCTTGCCGCGAGCCCTAAAAAACTTTCCGATCAAGACTGAGATCAACTTCTCGTCGACCGCCAACGGTCAGCTCACGGTTATGGAGGTGATCGCCCAAGACCGCCCGGGCCTGCTCCATCAACTGGCCCTCGCGCTCTACGCAAACCGTACCCGCATCGTCACCGCCAAGGTCGGCACCTTTGGCGAACGCGCCGAAGATGTGTTCTTCCTCACCGACGAACACGGCAAACCCTTCGGGCGCGGATCCTCGCAGCGTCTCACGGATCTGGCCCACGCCATCCGCGCCCGCATCGACGGCCCCTTCCCGGAAACCGCCACCAGGGTGCCTGCCTAACCCGCTTCTCAAAATAGCGACGGATCGAGTGTCATCGGCGCGGCCCCTTAAACTGTTGCCCCCCAACCCCGAAAGAAGCCCCCAGGACTCAGGCGGCCCGCCCGTCCGGCGGCGGGACCTCCGAATCCGGAAGGTCTTGCTGATGTAAACCATGGCCACGCGACCGGTCAGGTTCGCGCCGCCAGATTTACGGCTTCTTGGGCGTGGTGTATTTGACTTCTTTATGGAACGGTTCCCAGATGGTCTCGTACCCAACGTAACCCTTCTCGTTCGGCGCCTTTTGCCGGGTTGTCAGAAAGCGCGATTTGCCTTCCGGGACCGGACGCTTCGTTTTGGTGGGCTCGCTCATTGTTTACCTCTCATTGGAAAATGGGGCTCGGAAACACCGATACCAGGCTACCCCACGCGTAACAGATCGAGCGATGGAGTTAAATCCGGTTACCGGGTTTGTGTTCAGCGCTGCACTTTCCGTTGCGCAGGCCGTTTTCACACCATTCAAACCGGAACGGCGCGACAGTTGTTCAGGTCGGGGGCCGCTTCCACCTTGCCGCCGTGCTGGATTTCCTCATCGGTGGCATCACGTACCATCACTATCTCGAGCTTGAAAATCACTTCCCGGCCGCACAGTGGGTTATTGCCGTCGATCGTTACCGTTCTGGCGTCCACTCGGGTCACCAGAAAACTCTTAGTTTGACCGTTGTCGTTTTCCATCAAGATGGCCGTTCCGACTTCACGGTATTCTTCGGGGACGTTCGCGATGGCCTCAATAACTACCAGTGCTTCGTCCCGGGGGCCATAGATGTCGTTGCAGTCTATGTGCACCTCGATGATATCGCCCTCGGATTTGCCTTCCAGCGCGCCCATGACCTGGGGCGACAATATCTCGGTGACGCCATGGACATAGCCCAGAGGAAACTCGACCTGCGTCAGCACCTGGCGTGTTTTCTGGTCGATGACCTTATAGGTCAGTTCAACATATTTGTTGGCTTCTATGATGGCTTTCATGGCTATCCCAACGTTTCAGAAAATGGAGGCGGCAAAGATACGCACCTCACCTTGTTCGTAGCCTAGCACCAGCCGACCGAGCCATTCACCTTCCCTCTTCGTGCTTCGGACCCGGTACAGCACCGTGACATGCTGCCCTCTACGAATGATGCCCAGGTAATCCCATTCCTTCTGCAGGCTCCGGGTCAGTTCGCTGTTAGCGAACTGCTTGCCGACTTCGACTTCATTGAGGCCGAGCAGCAGGTCGTAGGAGAAATTGCGGATGAATTTGCCGTATTGCCCCTGGTTTGAGTATTTGATCAGGTCGCGCCACATGGGGTGGGCGAGCGCCAGAATCGCCTCGTCAGTGTGATCGATAATGTTCGTGGAGGTCTTGGGTGTGGCCTGAACGATAGAGCTACTCATGAGTAATTCCTCTGAAACAACGGCGCAATAAGCGTGCGGCCTTCAGGGTGGCCGGCAGCGGCCATGAGGCCCGCTGCCGGGGCTGCGGCTCACCCGTCCTTGCCGACCAAGTGGTAGCATGGGGCCTTTTCCATGGTGTATTCGCCGGTCTCAGGATTGCGGCGCGATACGGTGAGGACGTGCCAGTTTGCATCGTCGAGCTTCATCGCGTCCCCCCGGTAGTAGTACCCTGGCCAGCGGGTCTCCTTGCGGAACAGGGTGTGTTGCATGACCGCTTCGGAGGTGAGGTGGCGATGCTTCAGTTCCCAGGCGCGCAACAGTTCGTGGATGTCCTCGGCGGCGATCTTCTCAAGGTCTTCTTCCATGATCT
>NZ_JBTRWP010000020.1:0-50610 GCF_054609335.1 Acidiferrobacter sp.
TCGGCGCCATGGCCATTCACGATGCGTCCCTGGCGCTCAAGGCGCACGGTCACCTCGCCTTGAGCATCCGTGCCGCTCGTGATCGCGTTCACGGCATAAAGCTGCAGGGTCGCGCCGCTTGCCACCACACCCTCTATGGCACGAAACGCCGCATCCACAGGCC
The DNA here is from genome assembly GCF_054609335.1 of Acidiferrobacter sp. Taxonomy (NCBI): domain Bacteria; kingdom Pseudomonadati; phylum Pseudomonadota; class Gammaproteobacteria; order Acidiferrobacterales; family Acidiferrobacteraceae; genus Acidiferrobacter; species Acidiferrobacter sp. The sequence continues at coordinate 164 of NZ_JBTRWP010000020.1, forward strand.
CACCACCTTCGGCGTGGGCCTCATGTTCCTTGCCATTCCATATAAGCCTGACATCCGCACGCGGCTTGGTGCCGGTCCCTGAGGCGGTCTCCAAGGTCACGAGCTTCACGGGCTCCACCGCCTCCTCCAAGGCCCCCTCGCTCACGAGCGCCTGGAGGTCCTCGTCGAAGATCTCGTGTTTCTTGTCCGCCAGATCCTTAAAACGCTCGAAGGCCTGATTCAAGGCCGCGTCGTCCTTCAGGGTAATGCCGATCTCCGCCAAGCGCGCGCGGAAGGCATTGCGCCCGGAGTGTTTGCCCAAGACCATGCGATTGGCGCTCCAACCTACGTCCTCGGCGCGCATGATCTCGTAGGTCTCGCGGTTCTTGATCACCCCATCCTGATGGATGCCGGCCTCGTGGGCGAAGGCGTTGGCACCCACTATGGCCTTATTGGGCTGCACGGCGAAACCCGTGATGGTCGACACGAGACGGCTCGCCGCCACGATGTGCGGGGTCTCGATGCGCGTATCGCACTGGAACACGTCCTGGCGGGTCCGCACCGCCATGACGATCTCCTCGAGCGCGGCATTGCCGGCACGCTCGCCAAGACCGTTGATCGTGCACTCGACCTGGCGCGCGCCGTGGTACACAGCCGCCAGGGAGTTGGCCACCGCAAGACCGAGATCGTTGTGGCAATGGACCGAGAAAATGGCCTGATCGGCGTTCGGGACGCGGTTTTTCAGCATCGCGATGAGTTCCCCGAATTGCGCAGGGACGCTGTAGCCGACAGTGTCCGGAATATTAACGGTGCGGGCGCCGGCGCTGATCACCGCCTCCATCACACGGCAGAGGAAATCGGGGTCCGAGCGGCCGGCGTCCTCCGCCGAGAATTCCACATCGTCTGTGAATTGGCGCGCATAGCGCACCGCCTTCACCGCGCCCTCGAGCACCGCCTCGGGGCTCATACGCAGCTTCTCGCGCATATGGATGGGTGAGGTGGCAATGAAGGTATGAATACGGGCAGCGCGCGCAGGCTTCAACGCCTCGGCTGCGCGATCGATGTCCTTGGTGAGCGCCCGGGCAAGCCCGCAGACCCGGCTCTCGGTCACCGCCTCGGCCACCGCCTTCACGGCCTTGAAGTCGTCAGGGCTTGCGATCGGGAAGCCGGCCTCGATCACATCGACCCGCAGACGCTCGAGAGCGCGCGCAATACGCACCTTCTCTTCGCAGGTCATGGACGCGCCGGGACTCTGTTCCCCGTCGCGCAATGTGGTATCGAACACCAAAAGTTGATCGGCCATCGCTCTCGCCTATCGCCATCGGCGCCCAATCGCGCCCTTACACACCCCTAATCCGCGGGACTCTAGCCAAAATCCCCCACAAAGTCTATCGAAGGGCAAGCCCCCGACGCCGGTACGCTCGCCCTTGACGCCCCCCTTCGAGGCTCCTATCGTGGGAGATAGAGACCCCGCGTCCGGCGCGGCGCCCCCCGAGAACCGCCACGATGACGAACCGCGACTCCCCCCACCTCCTGCGCATCCTCGAAGAGCGGCTCCTAAATGGCGCCCCGAACTCAGAGGAACCGAATCCCGCGGCGCTACTCGCCGACGATTTCTATGAAATCGGCTGCTCAGGACGGCTCTACGATCGCGCCGAGACCCTGAGACACCTGACCCATGAGGCGCGCCACAACCGCGCCATACGCGACTTTCAGGTGCGCTTTCTGGCCCCGGAGGTGGCCTTGACCATCTACCTGGTGGAAAGTACGGAGGACGAGACAATCACGGCGCCCTCCTGGCGCAGCTCGCTCTGGCGATCCCAACACGGCCGCTGGCAGGTGCATTTTCACCAAGGGACGCCGGCTGCCATGCGTATCGAAGACCCCACGGCCTTCCTGCCCTAAGACATCCCACCGGCGACGCGGCCGGACTTAGGATCGGTACCGCGATCCCAGTCAGGGACGGGGCGCGCCTTCGTGGCCGTCGCCGACTCTGCGCCTATGGACCGAGCGGCGGTAGCGCCGCACGAGCGAGTCGATCGGCCCCGACAGGGCGTAACAGAAGAACAGCGCAAACAAGACCCGCGCGGGATCGAGTGAGATCAGGACGAAGATCAGGACGATGGCGAGCACCGCGATGAAGGGCACGCGCCCCTTGAGATCGATGTGCTTGAAGCTGTGGTAGCGGATATTGCTTACCATGGCCGCACCGATCAGGACTGTGATCGTCAAGGCAGTCGCGCGCAGCCACAAGTGGGGTGGGCCATAGCCTTGCAGGACCCACACAAGGCCAGTCACGACCGCAGCCGCCGCCGGGCTCGGTAGTCCATGGAACGACAAGCGCCGATCGGCGCTCGCCTGGGTGTTGAAGCGCGCCAAGCGTAAGGCCGCGGCCGCCGAATAGATGAAGGCCGCAAGCCAGCCGAGCTTGCCGAGACCCGAAAGACCCCACTCGTAGACGACCAGCGCAGGTGCAAGCCCAAACGACACCATGTCCGAGAGGCTGTCATACTGGGCACCGAAATCGCTCTCGGTGTGCGTCCAGCGCGCGACCCGTCCGTCCAGCCCATCCATGACCATGGCAACGAAGACGGCCACGGCGGCGTGCCAGAACTCGCCTTTCATAGCCTGGACGATGGCATAGAACCCGGCGAAAAGGGCCGCGGTGGTAAACAAGTTCGGCAGGATATAAATACCTTTGCGCTTATCTTCCATCATCGCACCTTTCAAGGATTGGACGGGTTCGGGCCCACGAGCCGAGCCAGAACCTGCGAGCCGGCCTTCACCTTATCACCCAAGGCGACCTCGGGGCGCGCCCCTGGCGGCAGATAGACGTCGACGCGCGAACCAAAACGGATGAACCCGTACCGCCGCCCGCGATCCACCTCATCCCCCTCGCCCACATAACAAAGGATGCGCCGGGCGATGAGCCCCGCCACCTGCACCACCACGACATCATCGCCGTCAGCCGTCGTAAGCCAGAGCGCATTGCGCTCATTATGTTCTGATGCCTTGTCGAGCGATGCGTTCACAAAACGTCCCGGGCTATACCAGCGCCTGCGGATCCGACCGGCGACCGGGAGACGATTGGAGTGTACGTTGAAAACGTTCATGAAAATGCTGCACTTCAGTGCCGGCCGCTTCAGGTAAGGGTCCTCGGTGGGACCTATGGCGATAACGCGTCCGTCCGCGGGACAAAGGACCGCATCCCGACCCTCGGCCAAGACGCGGCGCGGATCCCGGAAAAACTGCAGCACAAAAACCGCGATCAGCCACAACGGCGCAGCGATCCACGGACCCTTCCACCAACTGACGAGCGCGGCGGCGCCCACCGCCAAGGCGATGTGGCCCCAGCCTTCGCGCGCCACGAGGGGGAACGTCGCCCCCTCGGGCACCGCTGCCGACAAGGAAGTGCTCAATTTTTCTCTTTGTCGACGATCTTGTTGGCCCCGATCCAGGGCATCATCCCACGGAGACGCTCACCGACCGCCTCGATCGGATGCTGGGCGGCCTTAGCGCGCAGCTCGGGGAAACGCTTGCCGCCGGTCTCGTTCTCGGCCACCCACTCGCGCGCGAACTGCCCGGACTGGATCTCACCCAAGATGCGCTTCATCTCAGCCTTGGTGCCCTCGTTTACGACCCGCGGGCCACGCGTGAGGTCACCGTATTCCGCGGTATTGGAGATCGAATAACGCATATTGGAGATGCCGCCCTCATACATGAGGTCCACGATCAGCTTCAGCTCGTGCAGACACTCGAAATAGGCCATCTCCGGCGCGTAACCTGCTTCCGTCAATGTCTCGAAACCGGCCTGCACGAGCGCGGTCACGCCGCCGCAAAGCACCGCCTGCTCGCCGAACAGATCGGTCTCGGTCTCTTCCTTGAAGGTGGTGGCGATAACTCCGGCGCGTCCGCCGCCGATCGCTGCCGCGTACGACAACGCGAGCGCCTGGCCCTGACCCGAAGCGTCCTGACTCACTGCGATCAGACACGGGACCCCGCCCTTCTGGGTAAAGGTCGAACGGACCAGGTGGCCCGGCCCCTTGGGCGCGATCATGATGACGTCCATGTCCGGACGGGGCTTGATACGCCCGAAATGGATGCTAAAGCCGTGCGCGAAGGCAAGCGCGACACCTTTCTTCAGGTGGGGCTCCATCTTCTCGTAGATCCCCGCCTGCAACTCGTCGGGGGCCAGAATCATGACCAGATCCGCGTCCTTGACGGCCTCTTCCACAGACTTCACGGTCAGCCCCGCGCGCGAGGCCTTGACCGCCGAGGGCGAGCCCGCGCGCAGGCCCACGACCACGTCGACCCCGGAATCCTTGAGGTTGTTCGCGTGCGCATGGCCCTGCGAACCGTAGCCTATGATCGCCACCTTCTTCTTGCGAATGAGGCCGAGGTCGGCGTCCTTTTCGTAATACACTTGCATGCGATTTCCTCGCCCGGAGGCCGGGCCGTTAGGGTTGATTAAGGTTCAGGGCGCGTCAGGTTTGACGGTGATGCTACCGCGGGCGATACCGATGACCCCGGAACGCACCACCTCCAGGATACGCCGCGGCTGCAAAACAGAGATAAAGGCGTCGATCTTGCCGCCATCGCCCGTAAGCTCGATGGTATAGGCGCGGTCCGTGACGTCGATTATACGCCCACGAAAAATGTCCGACAGCCGCTTGATCTCATCGCGCTCTTCGCCCTCGGCGGCGACCTTTATGAGCAGCATCTCGCGTTCGATCCGCTCATTATCCGTCAAATCCACGAGCTTCACCACGTCGACGAGCTTATTCAGCTGCTTGCGGATCTGATCGACCACGCCCTCCGATCCGCTCGTGACCAAAGTCATGCGGGACAGGCTCGGGTCCTCGGTGGGCGCGACCGTGAGCGAGGCGATGTTGTAGCCGCGCGCCGAAAAAAGCCCGGCCACCCGCGACAAGGCACCAGCCTCGTTCTCCAAAAGTATGGAAATGATATGGCGCATCACGCCAGTTCGCGATCTGTCGCCAGATGCATCTCGTGGTGTCCGGCTCCGGCCGCGATCATGGGGTAGACATTCTCCGTCTGGTCGGTGATGAAATCGAGAAACACGAGTCGGTCACGCTGACCCAAGGCCTCCTTCAAGGCCGCCTCCACGTCATGAGGCTTATCGATACGCAGCCCCGCGTGGCCATAGCTTTCGGCGAGCTTCACAAAATCCGGCAAGGCCTCGAGATAGGAATGCGAATAACGGCTCTGATAGAAAAACTCCTGCCACTGACGCACCATACCCATATAGCGGTTATTCAGGTTCACGATCGTAAGGGGCAGATCATACTGCTTACAGGTCGACAGCTCCTGGATACACATCTGTATGCTCGCCTCGCCCGTCACGCAGGCCACCGTGGCGTCGGGATGCGCGAGCTGCACCCCGATCGCGGCTGGCAATCCGAAACCCATGGTGCCCAATCCGCCAGAGTTTATCCACCGACGCGGCTTGTCGAACTTATAGAACTGCGCCGCCCACATCTGGTGTTGACCGACATCGGAGGTGATGAAGGCATCGCCCCCCGTCAACCGATAGAGCGTCTCCAGCACGAACTGGGGCTTTATGACCTCGGTATTAGCGCGGTCGTATTCAAGGCAATGGCGCGCGCGCCACGCATCGATCTTATGCCACCAGGCCTTCAAGGCCGCCTCGTCCAGACGCGCGCCTGCCCCCTTCAGGGCCGCGAGCAGCTCGCGCATAACGAGACCGGCTTCGCCTATGATGGCGATCTCGACCTGGACGTTCTTCTGGATGGAGGCCGGATCGATGTCGACGTGGATGATGCGTGCGTTCGGGCAGAACTTGTCCAAATCGCCGGTCACCCGGTCGTCGAAACGCGCCCCCATCGCGAGCAGCACATCACACTCGTGCATGCTCATATTGGCCTCATACGTCCCATGCATGCCGAGCATGCCCACGAATAAGGGGTCCGTCGCCGGAAAGGCGCCGAGCCCCATCAGGGTGTTCGTGCAAGGAGCACCCAGCCAACGGACAAGCTCGGTAAGCTCGGTCGCAGCGTTGCCCAGCACCACCCCGCCCCCGGCATACACCATGGGGCGCTTGGCCTGCGCAAGCACGGCGGCGGCCTTACGTATGGCCGCCGGGTCGCCCTCGCGCACGGGCTTATAGGAGCGCAGCGTCGGATCCTTAGGGAAGACGTACGATGTCTTGTGCGCCGTGATGTCCTTGGGGATATCCACTACGACAGGCCCCGGGCGTCCGGTCGTAGCCACATGAAAGGCCTTGCGCATAATCAGCGCCAGATCGCGGACGTCCTTCACCATGAAGTTGTGCTTGACGCAAGGCCGCGTGATACCGATCGCGTCCACCTCCTGGAAGGCGTCGTCGCCGATCAAGTGCGTCATCACCTGGCCCGTAAACACAACCAACGGGATCGAGTCCATGTACGCGGTGGCGATCCCCGTCACGGCATTGGTGGCCCCGGGACCCGAGGTCACAAGGACCACGCCAGGCTTGCCCGTGGAGCGCGCATAGCCGTCGGCCGCATGCGTTGCGCCCTGCTCGTGACGTACTAGGATGTGCTTCACCTCTTCCTGCTTGTAGAGGGCGTCGTAGATGTGCAGGACCGCGCCTCCCGGATAGCCGAACAGGTACTCCACACCCTCGTCGCGAAGGCACCGAACGAAAATCTCCGCTCCCGTGAGCTCCAAAGCGATATCACCCCGTGATCTATGGTCTTTTTCGAACCCCTGATTTTCGGATAAGGAACGCGGCCGGTCAAGGGCTAGTGATCGCGACCCTTCGGGGCGGTCCTAGGCCCGACGCCAGACGGTCCCCGCCGGGGTATCCTCGAGCACGATCCCGCGCCCCTTCAACTCGTCGCGTAGGGCGTCGGACCGGGCCCACTGCCGCTCACGCCGCGCCTGGTCGCGCAAGGCCACCAAGGCCTCGATATCCGCGTGATCGCCACTCCCCTGCAGGAAGACCGCGGGCGGCCGCGACAGCAGGCCGAGGACCCCCCCTAAGAGCCGCAAGGTGGCCGAGAGGCGCCCGACTGCGGTCTCGTCGCGCTGATCGCGGGCGCGTTGGATGGCATGCCCGATCTCGAACAACACGGCGAGTGCGCCTGGGGTATTAAAGTCGTCGTCCATGGCCGCGTGGAATCGCCGCGCATAATCCCCGTCAGCCTCCGCGACCCCCTCGGGGGCGTCCTTCAAGGCCTGGTAGAGGCGCGTGAGGCCCTCGCGGCATTGCGCGATCGCCTCGTCGTCGTAATTCAAGGGGCCCCGGTAGTGGCTTGCGAGCAGAAAGTAGCGCAACACCTCACCATCGTACACCGCGAGCAGATCCCGCAGGGTCCGAAAATTCCCGAGCGACTTGGCCATCTTTTCGCCGTTCGTGCGCACAAAGCCGACATGCATCCAGGTGTCGGCGAATGCCTCGCCATTGGCCGCCTCGCTCTGTGCGATCTCATTTTCGTGGTGCGGAAAGGTGAGATCGAGCCCGCCACCGTGGATGTCGAAGTGATTCCCCAGGCAATGGGCGGCCATGGCCGAGCATTCGATGTGCCACCCGGGACGACCTGGTCCGAAGGCCGAAGGCCACGCGGGCTCGTTCGGCCGCGCCGACTTCCAGAGCACGAAATCCAGAGGATCGTCCTTGGCCTCGTCGGCCTCCACGCGCGCGCCCACCTTGAGATCGTCTAGCGTGCGCCCCGACAGACGGCCGTAGCGAGGGTAGCGGCGCACATGAAAATACACATCCCCATTCTTGCCCTGGTAGGCGTAGTCCTGGGCCACAAGCCGGTCGATCATCGCCGTCATATGGTCGATGTAGTGGGTCGCGCGTGGCTCGTGGTCGGGGGGCTCGACGAACAAGGCGGCGGCATCCTCGGCCATGGCGGCGATGGAGCGCTCGGTCAAGGCGCTCAGCTCCTCGCCGTTTTCCTGGGCGCGTTTGATGATCTTGTCGTCGATGTCGGTGATGTTGCGCACATAGGTCACGCGCAAGCCCCGATGGCGCAGGTAGCGGACCACCGTATCGAACACGACGAACACGCGGCCATGCCCTAGATGGCAACGGTCGTAGACCGTAACCCCGCAGACATACAAGCGCACGTGGCCCGGCTCCAGGGGAACAAGCTCGTCCTTGGCCCGCGTCAAAGTATTATAGATCTTCAGCATTCTTCATCCCGTATCCGAGCCAAGCGCCGTACCGTGAGCGCGCGCGGCATGAGCGCCAAGACATCCTTGAGTTCCGGGCCCGCAACCCGGCCGGTCAGGGCCGCGCGCAGGGCGTGAAAGAGCGCCTTGCCGCCATAACCCGCGTCCTTCAACACCGCCGGCAGATCCGTAGCCGCGCCGCCGGCCTCGAGGTGCGCCGACGCCGCTTGAAAGAATGCCGGCCCCACCGCCGCAAGCGCTGTGCGCGCGGCCGCATCCGGAGACTCGGGTTCGCCGTAGAGGATGTCCGCCCAAAGCCGGTAGTCCCCCGGGAAAAGGGCGTTTGGACGAGTCGCCGTCACGAATCGTAGCCGATCCTCCTCGGGCACCCGGTGGGATACCAGCGGGATCCATTCAGCAAGCGGGGCCTCGGCCATGGCCAAGCGCTGCCAATGGAGCAGTTGTTCACGATCATAGCGCGCCGGCGCATGCCCAATACGGCGGCAGTCGAAGAGCTGGGCGAGTTCCGGGAGAGGCAGGAGCCGATCCGAACCCACCACCGCGCCCAAACGCGCCAGGTAGTTCACCACCGCAAGCGGCAGAAAGCCCTCGTCGCGCAGGGATGCGAGACTAAAGGCCCCGTCGCGCTTGGACAACGGGGCGCCGGCCTCGCTCAGCACAAGCGGCAGGTGCCCATAGTCAGGCACGGGCAGGCCAAGCGCCCGCAGGATCAGGATCTGGCGCGGGGTGTTGGCCAGGTGGTCCTCGCCACGCAGCACAAGCGTGACCCCGGACAAGGCATCGTCCAGGGCGTTGGCGAAGAAAAACATGGCGTCACCCTGGGCGCGCCGCACGACGAAATCACCGAGCAGGGTCGTCGCCACATGCTGCGGCCCGCGCACGACATCGTGAAATGTGATCTCCTGCCCCGGCGGCACCCGGAACCGCCACACCGGGGTCTCGCCCTGGGCAATCCGTTCCTCTGCGACTCGCGGATCAATGCCTGCGCAGCGGCCCAGGTAGCGCGGCGGTAGGCCCTGGGCGCGGAGGCCCGCGCGCTCCGCGCCCAATTCGGCCTCGGTGCAAAAACACGGATAAACGACACCCTGGGCCTGCAAGCGCATAAGGTATTCATCATAGACGGAGGCACGCTGCGACTGGCGAAGGGCCGCCGTCTCATTCATGTAGGGCCCGAACCCGAGCCACCGGAGGTCGGCCCGCAGGGCCTCATCGAACGCAAGGCTTGCGCGGGCGCGGTCGCTGTCTTCGATGCGCAGCAGGAAACGCCCGTCAGGCAAGGCTGCGAGCAGACTGAAAAGCGCAGTGCGCGCGTTACCCAGATGCAAAAGGCCACTTGGGCTCGGCGCGAAACGGGTGGTTCGGGGATTCATACGCCCATGATAGCGCGTCATTGCCCTTGCGTGCCAAGTCGGCGACAATGCGCCAAACTCGCCGGAGGGTCCTCCATGATACATCTTGAAACGAATAAGGGCGTCATCGTCCTCGATCTGAACGCCGACAAGGCCCCAAAGACCGTGGCCAACTTTCTGGCCTATGCCCGCGAGGGCTTTTTCAACAACACCATCTTCCATCGCATCATCGACGGTTTCATGATCCAGGGGGGCGGCTTCGAGCCAGGCATGCACCAAAAACCCACGCGTGCGCCGATCGATAACGAGGCCAACAACGGCCTGCGCAACGCCCGCGGCACCATCGCCATGGCGCGCACCAGTGACCCGCATTCGGCCACGAGCCAGTTCTTCATCAATGTCGCCGACAATGACTTCCTGAATTTCACGGCGCCTACCCCCACGGGTTGGGGCTATTGCGTGTTCGGACGCGTGAGCGAGGGCATGGACATCGTCGATGCCATCAAGGGCACCGCCACCACCAGCCGCAACGGGCATCAGGATGTGCCGGTGAACGATGTGATCATCACCGACACACGGATCGACTAGGCGCGTGAAGGCACGGGCGTTCATTGCCGATCTGCACTTGACGGCGCAGCGGCCGCAGGCAATCGAGCTTTTCCGGGACTTTCTGGCGCAAGCACAAGGCCTGCTCGATCAGCTCTATATCCTAGGCGACTTGTTCGAGTACTGGGTCGGGGACGACGGTGCGGACGAAGCGGAATTCGCCCCGGTGGTCGCGGCGCTGCGCACGGCCACCGATCGGGGTCTTGGGATCAGCATCCTGCACGGCAATCGCGACTTCCTGCTCGGCGCGCGCTTCGTCGAACTGACCGGCTGCCGCCTGCTCGACGACCCATACGAGTTGACCCTCTTTGGGACGCCGACTGTGATCAGTCATGGCGATGCACTCTGCACCGATGATCGCGAGTACCAGGAACTGCGCCGCCAATTCCGCGATCCGCGCTGGCAACAACAGGTCCTGACCCGCCCGCTGGCAGACCGCATCGCCATGGCCCGCGCCTTGCGCGCCGAGAGCGGCCGCGCGACGCAGGCCTTGGACGCCGCCATACTCGACGTGAATACCGACGCGGCAAGCGCACTCCTTGCGCGCCACGGGGTACGGCGCTTGATCCATGGACACACCCATAGGCCCGGCGAGTACCCAGTGCCGACCGCCGCAGGACCGGGCGAGCGCATCGTCGTGGGCGATTGGTACGAAGGTTCGAGCGTGCTGGTCATGGGACCTACACGCCACGCCCTAGTCGCCGTTGCGGACTTCCCCGGGGCTATAGCGGACGTAATGCGCAGGCAGGACGAATAAGCTGCGCTTGACGGGGACGTCCTTCTTGTAGCCCGTAAGTATCTTCTCGTTCTGCTCGTAATCGAGCACACGCACCGGGAAACCCATCGCGTACTCGCGGCCGGCATCGAACACGTTGTCCGCCAAATCGCAAGAGGTCTCGAGCCCTGCCGGGGTATGGGCGGCGGTCAAGGCCTGTTCCCCGGCCAGCGTGTCCGCGTAGGCCTTGAGGGCTGACACCGCGCTCGGCAAGAGGCCCTTGGCCGCCACCACGTAGTAACACTGGTGGTCATTGGTATAGAGCCGGTAGCTTTTCAGTTTGTGACCCTTGAAGCGACCCTTGAGCTTCCCGGGCTTGACCGAATCGTGGAACCGCGCGGGCTTCGCCAGGGTAATGAGATGGCTTCGAATCACAAGGATCGTGCGATCATTGCGATCGACGCTGTAGATGACCCGCTGCTTGCGATCGAACAAGATGTAATTGCCGGTGCCGGTATCCGGATCGATCCGCAGGTAATGGCGGTTTACGATAATGCGCGTTGGAAACAGCGGTCCACCGAGTTCCCGCTCCTTCATGTAAAGGATGGTGGCATGGGGCGTGCCCCGCCCGCAGGAGGCGAGCGCTAGGGCGAGACCTATCGCCCCAAGCCGAACAACGATGCGACCCACCCTCATCGCGCCCCCTCGAGCGCCGCAACCGCCCGCAGGCCCGTCTCCAGGTCGGCGATCAGGTCCTCACGATCCTCGAGGCCGATCGAAAGACGGATGAGCCCATCGCCCACGCCGGCCGCTTGCCGCGCCTCCGGGCTCAGCCGACCATGGGTCGTGGTGGCCGGGTGCGTGATCGTGGTCTTGGTGTCGCCCAGGTTGGCGGTCCGCGACAACAAGCGACAGGCGTTCACAAAGGCGAAGGACTGTCGCGTATGTCCGTCCTTCAAGGTAAACGAGATCACTCCACCACCGGCCGATTGCTGGGCGCGGGCCAGGGCATACTGCGGGTGGCTTGCAAGAAACGGATAGAACACCTCACCCACGAGGGGCTGGGTTTGCAGCCAGCTCGCCACGGAAAGCGCGGTCTCGCTATGGGCCTTCATGCGCAAAGAGAGGGTCTCCAGGCCCTTCAGGAAGATCCAGGCATTGAAAGGACTCATGACCGGCCCGCCGGTGCGCACAAAGGGGAGGATCTCGCCCACGATGACGGACTCGGGTCCGACGATGGCCCCGCCGAGCGCGCGCCCCTGGCCATCGATGTACTTGGTGGCCGAATGCACGACGAGGTCGGCGCCAAGCGCCAGGGGCCGCTGCAGGATCGGCGTACAAAAGGTGTTGTCGACAACCAGTTTGGCACCGTGGCGATGGGCGATCTCCGCCAGGGCCACAAGGTCACCGAGGACGCCCAAGGGGTTAGAGGGCGTCTCCAGGAAAAAGAGCCGCGTACGATCCGTGCACGCGCGCTCCCAAGCCTTTACGTCTTCCAGGGGCACGAAGCTCGTGACCACACCGAAACGCGCCAAGGTCTGGAAAAGCGCCACCGACGGACCAAACACGCTTTGCGACACCACGACATGATCGCCCGCCTTCAGGAGCGCCATGCACACAGACAGGATCGCCGCCATTCCGGAGGCCGTCGCAAGCGCCCGCTCGCCACCTTCAAGTATCGCCAAGCGCTCCTCGAAGATCCGCACAGTCGGGTTGCTCGTGCGTGAATAAATGTTGCCCTCGGCACGCCCCGCGAAGCGATCCGCAGCCTGCTCGGCGCTCTCGAACACATAACTCGATGTGAGGAAGAGGGGCTCGCTATGCTCGCCCTCGTGGGTCCGGTGGTGACCCGCATGGATCGCGAGTGTCTCCATACGACCCTTCAAGTCGTCATCCATTTCCGACTCCCCTTCGCGCTTATGAGTAATACGTATGCAGCTCGGTCGATACGAGATCATTCATGGGGCTTGCGCACTTGGCGGCGTCTCCGCGCACCAGTTCAATGTGCTCGAGATAGTCCTTGTCGACATCCCCGGTCACATAGACCCCATCAAAACACGAGGTATCGAAATGCGCGATGCGCGGATTGCCTTCGCGCGCGGCCTCAATGAGATCCTCCAGGTCCTGGAAGATGACCCGATCGGCGCCGATGGCCACCGCCACCTCGTCCGGCGTCCGACCGTTGGCGATCAACTCATGCCGTGATGGCATGTCGATCCCGTACACATTCGGGTATCGCACGGGAGGGGCCGCGGACGCGAAATAGACCTTGCGCGCGCCCGCCTCCCGGGCCATTTGGATGATCTGCATCGACGTCGTGCCACGCACGATGGAATCATCGACCAGCATCACGTTCTTGCCGCGGAATTCAAGATCGATGGCATTCAACTTCTGGCGCACCGACCGGTTCCGCTGTGCCTGACCGGGCATGATGAAGGTGCGCCCGATATAGCGGTTCTTGATGAACCCCTCCCGATATTTCACGTCGAGTTCCTTGGCCATCTCCAAGGCCGCGGCGCGGCTCGTATCGGGGATCGGAATAATGACATCGATGTCATGATCCCGCCACTCGCGCAGCAATTTACGCGCGAGCCGCTCGCCCATCCGCAACCGCGCCTTATAGACGCTGATACCATCGATGATGGAGTCCGGCCGCGCCATATACACGTGCTCGAAGATGCAAGGCGTGGGGCGCGGGTTGTCCGCGCACTGGCGCATAGACAGACGGCCCTCCATATCCACGAACAGCGCCTCGCCCGCCTGCACGTCGCGCACGAGCCCGTAACCCAAGACGTCGAGCGCCACGCTTTCCGAGGCGAACATATGCTCGGGGCCCCCATCCGTATCGCGGCGCCCATAGACAAGCGGCCTGATCCCCCAGGGATCCCGGAATGCCACGATACCGAAGCCCGAGATCATGATGACCGCCGCATAAGCCCCGCGCGCCCGTCGGTGAACAGCCGCCACCGCGCGAAAGACATGCTCGGGCGTCAGTGCCACCCCCCCGACCTTCTGCATTTCATGCGCGAAGGCGTTCAACAGTACCTCGGAATCCGAATCCGTGTTGATGTGCCGCTGATCTTCGCGGAACAACTCTTCGCGCAGCTCAGCGGCGTTGGTCAGGTTGCCGTTATGCGCGATCGCAAGCCCAAACGGGGAGTTCACGTAAAACGGCTGGGCCTCGGCCGACGAGGCGCAGCCCGCTGTCGGATAGCGCACGTGGCCGATCCCCATGTTCCCCCGTAAGGCGAGCATATGGGAGGCCTGAAAGACGTCGCGCACGAGGCCGTTATCCTTGCGCATATAGACGCGCTTGCTGTCGCTCGTGATGATCCCGGCCGCATCCTGGCCCCGGTGCTGAAGAACGATGAGGCCGTCGTAGAGGGACTGATTGACAGGCCCCTTCGCCAAAATGCCGACTATCCCACACATGATAGGAACTCCTTGGGGAGCGCCGAAAAGCCGCCTAGTTTAGCCATAGCGGAGACTGCGGGCAACGTCTGCGGGCAGCCAGTGCGCCACATAGAGCGCCACGCCCTGAAAATATCCCACAAACAAAGAACCGTGCCAGCTGCGGTAATTGGGGAAGGGCGTAAGGCCCGCCAGCAAGACCATGAGCACGATGACCGCGCCCCCTTTGAGGAAGCCTATGACGCCCCCCATGAGCCGGTCGGCGGCACGCGACCCGATCTTGAGCCATGCCTCGCGAATGAAGTGAGAGGCGATCGCCAAGGCCACGAAGGAGCCGAAAAACAGCACGAAGAACACCACCACCGCCCGCAAATTCGCGTCGTGCAGATGGCCTGCGAACCAGCCCGTGAAGTCCCCTGAAAAGAACCAGGCCACGAGAAAACTCAAGACCCACGTAAAAAACGACAAGACCTCGCTAATGAAGCCTCGCAACACGCCCACCAGGACAAAAAGACCTACGATCAGAACGATCACGACATCCAACCAATTCATCGCGCCGCTGCCGCCTCCCGAATGAGAAATCCCTGCACGCGGTCACGCCGAGCCACCGCCTGCAAAACGCTCCGCGCCCGCGCGCGGCCGTAAGGGCCCACGATCACGACCACCCCCCGACCGCTCGGAAGCCGGGTCAACTCCACATGCGCGGGAAAACCCTGCGCCTTGAGGCGGTGCTTGAGAGTGATCCCGTCGACCGCCTGCACATAGGCCCCGACCTGCACATACCAGACATAAGACTTGGTCGCCACTTGCGGACGTGGCGCCGCCGGCTTCACCTTGACCCTCGCGCGATGCGCGGTCGGCGGCTGCGTGACGCTCGAAGCCGAGGAGACCACAAGCGGGGCGGACGCCGCCGGGGCCGCACCCTGGGTCGCTGCGGTCACAGGCGCGCCGCTCACGACAACCTGCACACCATGCGCGGCGCGTCGCACCGTCAACACCTGCCCACCGCCCGCCGCCGGAGACGACGGCTGCCGCAATACGATCGGCAGAAACACGATAGCCGCGATCACGAGTATGGCGGCGCCGACGATCCTGCGTTTGGCGTCAAACGACCCGTCCCCCTCCACCGCCCCCTCTCCGATCGTCTCTTGATGCGAGTATAGCACCGACCGTCTTGAAGGACCCAAAGACGACCACCCGGTCGTCGGGTCCGGCGCGCTCCAGCGCCGCCTCGTAGGCGCTCACCGGATCGTCATAGAGTCCCTCGGCGACCACCCCGACACTGTGCAAGGCGTCATCCAGAAACGCCGCATCGGCTCCACGCGGATCGTCCAGCGACGCCAGAAACCAGGCGTCGATCGATCCGCGCAGGACCTCGAAGACCTCAGCCACGGGCTTGTCCCTCAGCATACCCACGACCCCCAGCGTACGCCCGGACACGCCTTGCTCACCCAAAGTCCGCGCCAACGCCTGGGCCGCCTCCCTGTTATGGGCGACATCCAGCACAACACGCGCCCCGGTGCCGGGCAAGGTCTGGAAGCGACCGGCGAGCCGCACGGCCTGAAGACCTTCGCGCAGATCCCGCGCCGTGAGTGCCAAGGCCGGCAGGGCCTCGGCCGCCGCCAGCGCGCACGACGCATTGGCGAGCTGATAAGCTCCTCGCAGCGGCGGATAGGGCAGATCCAAAGTGCCGCGGACGCCCGTGAAACGCAAGCCGGACCCAGCATCCTCATACCGGAAATCCCGGCCCCCGAGGCGCGCCTGCGCCCCTAAGCGGCGCGCCTCCTGCACCACCGATTCCGAGACGTCGAAACCGATGATCGCGGGGCGGCCGGTACGGAAGATGCCGGCCTTCTCGCGCCCTATCGTCTCCCGATCAGGTCCGAGCAGATCCTTGTGGTCCGTACCTACCGACACCACCACCGACACATCCGCGTCGACGATGTTGACCACATCGAGCCGTCCGCCGAGGCCCACCTCAAGAATGGCCACATCGACGTGCGCTCGCGAAAACAGCAAAAACGCCACCAGCGTCCCGAACTCAAAATAGGTCAGAGGCACATCCCCGCGGGCCCCCTCAACCTCGGCGAAGGCCGCGCATAAGGCATCGTCCGTCGCCTCCTCGCCATTCAACTGCACCCGCTCGTTGTAGCGCACGAGGTGTGGGGAGAAATAGGCCCCCGTGCGGTAACCGGCGACACGATAGATCGATTCCAGCATGGCGGCAGTCGAGCCCTTGCCATTGGTGCCGCCGATTGTGATGACCGGGCACGACAGCTGCGGCATGCGCTCGTAAACGCCACGCACTCGATCCAGTCCGAGTTCGATACGGCGCGTGTGGAGGCCGTCAATATAGACGAGCCATTCTTGGAGGGTTCGGTGGTTCAGAGGTCTTTGTGCAGCGCGCTTATGGTGTTGGCGACGAGCGGTCGGTTCGATAAGACTGACAAGAGGCGCGCAATCGTCTCACGCAGCTTGTGGCGGTGCACGATCATGTCGATCGCTCCGTGCTCGAGCAAGAATTCGGAACGTTGGAAGCCTTCGGGCAAGGTTTCACGCACGGTTTGTTCGATCACGCGCGGACCCGCAAAGCCGATCAAGGCCTTGGGTTCGCCTATGATGACGTCCCCAAGCATCGCAAAACTTGCCGACACCCCACCCATAGTGGGATCGGTGAGCACCGAAACGAACGGCAGGCCGGCGTCAGCCAAATGCGTCAGAGCGGCGCTGGTCTTGGCCATTTGCATAAGTGAGGTGAGCCCCTCCTGCATACGCGCCCCGCCGCTGGCCGCGAAACACACAAACGGCAACCGCTCGGCCAAACACACATCCACGCCACGCACGAAGCGTTCGCCCACCACAGACCCCATAGAGCCACCCATGAAGGCGAACTCAAAGGCCGCAGCGACCAGTGGCAAGCCCTGCAGACGGCCCTGCAAGACGACGAGCGCGTCGGATTCGCCAGTGGTCTTGGTCGCATCGGCCATGCGATCCTTGTAACGCTTGCCATCTTTAAATTTCAGGAAATCCGTCGGCGCCAGACCTGCACCGATCTCCGGGCGGTCGCCGGCATCAAGGAAGGCTGCCAGTCTCTTGCGGGCGGAGATACGCATATGGTGGTCGCAACGCGGGCACACACCCGCGTTCTTCTCAATCTCGGCATGGTACAAAACACTGGCGCAGGCTGGACATTTGCTCCACAGACCTTCGGGGACCGCCTTTTTTGCCACCCCTCGACTCTTGATCTTGGGCGGCAGGAGCTTGTCGAACCAGCTCATGACGACATCCTCGATGCGCGCTCCGGCAAGGCCGCGCGCAGATCGCGCACAAAGCCTTCGACGTCGGCCAACACCTCATCGATTGGCTTTTTGGCCGCCATCCGTTCGACGATCGCGCTGCCCACGATGACGGCGTCGGCGAAGCGACCCACCTCGGCCGCCGAGCGGGGATCGCGGATACCGAAACCCACCCCCACAGGCAGCGCGGACGCGGCGCGAACCACGGCAAGGCGCGCGGCCACGTCCGCCACGTCCAAATGGCGCGCCCCGGTGACGCCCTTCAAGGCGACATAGTAAAGAAAGCCCGTGGAGGCGGCGCCGATAGTCGCCAGCCGCTCAGCCGGCGTCGTCGGAGACAAAAGGAAGATCGTGTCGATGCCGGCGCGGGAGGCGCAATCGCGCCATTCGGCGGCCTCCTCCGGGGGCATGTCTACAAGGATCACGCCATCGACTCCAGCCGCTTGGCAGGCCTTGGCAAAGGCCTCGTAGCCCATAGTCTCGACAGGATTCACATAGCCCATGAGAACGACTGGCGTGCGGCCATCATCACGCCGAAAAGCCGCCACTTGGTCTATGACCGCGCGGGTCGTAGCCCCGGCGCCGAGCGCTCGCTGGTGGGCCATCTGGATGGTCGGCCCATCGGCCATGGGATCAGAAAACGGCATGCCGACTTCGATCAGGTCGGCGCCGGCGCGCACCAGCCCGTGCATGACGGGCACGGTGGCCGAAAGCCCCGGATCCCCGCCGGCAATGAACGGGATCAACGCCGCGCGTCGGCCCTTCAGGGTGGCGAACACGCCCTTTATGCGCGACACGTCTTCGCCCCCTCGTAGGCCGCGACGCTCTCGACGTCTTTGTCCCCGCGCCCCGAGAGATTCACGATGATGGCGGCCTCGCGTCCGAGTCGCGCGGCCAGGTCGTGGGCATAGGCAAGCGCATGACTCGATTCGAGAGCCGGGAGTATCCCCTCGAGACGGGTCAACCTATGGAAGGCCGCAAGCGCCGCCTCGTCGTCAACGGCCACGTACTGCGCGCGCCCGATATCCTTGAGCCAAGCGTGCTCCGGGCCCACGCCTGGATAGTCGAGCCCCGCCGAGATCGAGTGGGTGTCGCGGATCTGCCCGTCTTCGTCGAACATGAGATAGCTGCGCGCCCCGTGCAAAACCCCGCGCCCGCTCGCGGCCGTCAAGGGGGCTGCGTGCAGGCCCGACGCCAAGCCCTTGCCGGCGGCCTCGACCCCATAGAGGTCGACTCCGGCATCCTCGAGAAACGCATAAAAGAGGCCCATGGCATTAGAGCCACCGCCCACGCACGCTACCAGAGCCTCGGGCAGGCGCCCCTCGCGCTCCAGAAACTGCCGTCGCGCCTCCTCGCCTATCACCGCCTGGAAGTCGCGCACCATGGCCGGATAAGGATGGGGACCACTCACAGTCCCGATCACATAGAATGTCTCATCGACCGTCGTCGCCCAGTCACGCATGGCCTCATTCATGGCGTCCTTCAAGGTCTGCGAGCCCAGGGTTACGCTCACCACTTCGGCCCCCAGAAGGCGCATACGCCGGACATTGGGGGCTTGGCGGGCGATGTCCTCGGCGCCCATGTAGACCACGCAGGAGAGCCCCAGGCGCGCGGCCACGGTGGCGGTCGCCACACCGTGTTGGCCAGCCCCGGTCTCAGCGATCAGACGCTTCTTGCCCATGCGCTTGGCGAGCAGCGCCTGGCCTATCGTATTGTTGACCTTGTGGGCCCCCGTGTGGTTCAAATCCTCACGTTTCAAATAGATACGCGCCCCACCCGCATCGGCCGTGAGCCGTTCGGCAAGATAGAGGGGTGAGGGCCGACCCACGTAATCCCGGAAATCCGCGGCGAGCTCCGCCTGAAAGACCGGATCGATACGCGCCTGCGCGTAGGCGCGCTCCAGGTCGGCAAGTGGCCCCATCAGGGTCTCGGCGACGAATCGCCCCCCATAGGGCCCGAAATGGCCGCGTGCATCCGGCTGCTCGTAACTCATGACTCTCCTCGCGCGCGGCGACAAAACGCCCGCATACGCCGCTCGTCCTTAATTCCAGGGGCGCTCTCGACGCCGCCGCTCACATCCACAGCATAGGGTCCTACTCGGGCGATGGCCTCCCCGACGTTTTCCGGGGTCAAGCCCCCCGCCAGAATGAGAGGCTTAGCAAGCCCCGCAGGCACGAGCCCCCAATCGAAGGCCCGCCCGGTGCCGCCGGGGCGCCCCTTCTGGTAGGTATCCACCAAGAGCCCCTGGGCCGCCGCGTAGCGGACTTCCGCTGCATGCAGATCCACGCCCTCGCCCATGGCGATCGCCTTCAGGTAGGGCCGCCCATAGCGTCCGCAGTCTTCGGGCGTCTCGCGACCGTGAAACTGTAGAACATCCAAGGCGACATTCAACAACACCCGCTCGATCTCCTCGGGCGCGGCGTCCACGAAGAGCCCGACCCGCGTCACAAACGGCGGCAGGGCAGCCACAATGGCGCACGCCGCATCGATGTCGACTGCGCGCGGACTCGGGGCGTAAAACACGAGCCCGATGGCGTCGGCGCCGGCCGCGGCCGCCGCCTGGGCGTCCGCAGGGCTCGTGATCCCGCAAATCTTTACGCGCGTCGGCATAGGGCGATGGAGTGTACCAGAGGCACGGCCTCCGACTTAAGTCTTAGCGGACCTGAGCGCCTCGAAGTGGGTCCGAAAGAGCGTCTCCAGATCGTCGATCACTTCTTCGGTCGGCCGGCCCCCGATGACGCACTGCGCCATCAAGGTCGAGGTTTCGTTCAACATCTTGCCGCGATCGAGCATGGGATAGCTCGCCGCCAGACGCTTGATGGCACGCACCACGCTCTCCCCCTCGGGACGCGCAATGACCACGGGCTCGGTCGGGACCAGAGGCTCGACACGCCCCTGCCGCAGGTGCAGAAACTCGGCGAAGGCCAGCACCTGCTCCTGACCGTCCTCTGAAAGCTCGCGCAACACCGCCAGCAATCGCTTCTCGTGACGATTCATGCTTATTCGCTGATACTCAATCGGAAGACCGGCATCTTGCGCCGCTCCACCATCAGATCGAGCTCCTTCACGAGGGCTACGATCACCTGATCGGTCGTGCGCTGCATATCCCCCCAATGCTGCCGCGCCCCGGTGAGGAGGTCGCCGATATCCGCGGGCGTCTTGCGCTTGGCCTCCATGATCATGTCTTCGATCATGCCGGGCTTCAGTTCCGGGCGAAACAAGAGCCCATAGGCCATGGGGTCAGGGCGTATGGCGATCCAGCGGCCGTCATCATCTATGACAATAGGCGCCACGCCCCCGGGCAGGGCCGCGCGGCCGTTAGCCATGACCAGTACAGGCCGGCCATCGACTGCTTCGGCCAAGGCATCGCCCTCCCCTGCAGGGGTCTTGTGTGCGGTCGTCCAGTAGGCGTCATGAAAGGGCTCGGGACTCAGGCTTCCGCCCTCGTACTCGGCCAAGAGCAAGGCACCGTAGCCCAAGCCCACCATGGGCCGGCGGGCCTCGCGGAACAGACCAATCAGCCGCAATTCATCGTCATGCCAGGGGTTTTTCTCGTGATCGCTCGGCGGGTCTTGACCACCGAGCACGAACAACGCGTCGAACTGCCCAGCGCTACCAGGCAGATCCTGACCCACGAAGGGCCGGAAATAGACGAAGCCGATGTCGCGCTTCTCGAGCTGGTTCTCTATCAGCCCGAGAAATTCGGAATAGGTATGCTGAATGACCGCGAACTGCTTCATGATATATGGGCCTTGGCGAGCAATTCGGCGCGGGTTTGCTGCTCGCAATGCGTATGCGCGAACCGCATGAACTCCTCCACTGCCCGCAGGCGGAACTTCTGGCGCTGGTACACGAAGGAGAACGGGCGATCGATGGGTGGATCCAGGGGCAACGCCACCAGCGTACCAAGCCGTAGCTCCTTGGCGACCGTGGCCCGAGAGACGATCGACACACCCAATCCGGCCTCCACGGAGCTCTTGACCGACTCGGGGCTGCCGAATTCCATACTCAGATTCAGATCGTGCCATTGCAGCCCGTTTTGCGCGAGATAGTCGCTGATCACCTCGCGGGTCCCCGAGCCCTCCTCGCGGGCCAGAAACGGGAGCTCCAGGAGCTCGCGCACCGGCACCCGGGCCCCCCGCGCCATGGCATGGTCGGGCCGGCAGATGAATACGAGCTGATCCTGCCAACAGACTTCGACTGCCAGGGTCTTGTTCGCGATCGGCGACTCGACGATACCAATGTCGACCGCGTTACTCTCCACCATATGCACGATGCCGAGGGAATTCGACACACTCAACCGGATACGAACATCCGGATGGCGCCCCTGGAACTCCCCCAGAAGCGCGGGCAACACATACTCGGCGATGGTCGTGCTGGCCCCTATGATGAGCACCCCTGACACGTCTCCCGTGATGTCTCGCACGCGGATATTCATTTCGTTGTAGAGAGTTATGATGCGGTCGGCGTATTCGAAGACACGCTCGCCCGCGGCTGTGAGATTGATGCGGTTGTGGGTTCGGTCGAACAGGCGGGTGTTGAAGAATTCCTCGAGTTGCCGCACCTGGAAGGTCACGGCCGGCTGCGTCATATGTAAAGTCTCGGCGGCCTTCGTAAAACTCAACAGCTTCGCCACTGTATGAAATACTTGTAGTCGCCGGTCAGCCATGCCTCTTCCTACCCCCCAGACGCGCGCCCGTAGGCCAAGTAGTATACAATGATTTTATGACTAACGCCTGGAAACAATGGGATTTCTCCGGCGCCGGGCTCCAGTCCCTCAACCTCGAGCTGACCAAGCGCCTGCGTAAACCCGCGGTCGCCTATGGTCTCTGGATGGGCTTCGCGCTCGGCCTCCACGCCTTCTATCTTCACGAACGGCGCCGAGGTCTGGCCTACCTGGCCGCGAGCCTGACGCTCGGAGTGCTGGCGCTCCTTGCGCCGTGGCCAGCCCCGGCTGGGTTCGGCGCCCTGTATCTGGCCCTGGCGGTGGCCGATCTCGCGACCCTCGAACGGCGGCTCACCACCTACAACAAGACCCTACGCCTCGACCTCTCCCTGCGCAAAGGGACCACGCCCCCCGCCGGCTTCCGCGGCCGCTATACGGACCAGGACGTCGATATCCGCGACTATGTAGCCGTCAAGGAGCGGGAACGTGCCGGACACGCGACCGAGACCCCCCCTCTAGACTCTAATGGCCGCCCCCAGTCCAAATCCTTTCAGGAACAGGAGGCGGCCCTGCGGGCCTATACGGAACGTCGCAAGTCGCTCAAAAACCCTCGATCTTGAGACGCAGGTCGTTGGGGCTGGAGGCATACTGCAAGGCGACCGCCGGCGCGATCCGCTTGGCCTTGACGAGCGCAAGCAGGCAGGCGTCAAAGGACAGCATACCGTCGTGGACGCTCCCACGTTTCAGGAGCTCCGGCAGATCCTTGATGCGGGCGGGATCGGCAATAAGCTCGCGGGCAAGCGCCGAGATCGTCAAGAGCTCACATGCCAGCGCCCGCCCCTGCCCATCCGCCCGCGGTAACAGACGCTGGGTAACAACGGCCTTCAGATTCTGCGCGACCTTGACACGTATCCCGGCTTGCGCCTCGGCGGAAAACGCGGTGATGAGGCGATTCACAGCCTCGGGTGCCGCCGGGGCATGGGCGGTAGCCACCACGAGATGCCCGGTCTCAGCCGCCTGCAGGGCCGTCTCAATGGTCTCGATGTCGCGCATCTCGCCCAACAGGATCACGTCCGGGTCCTCGCGCAGCGCCGCACGCATGGCCTCATGGAAGTTGGGGGCATCCACTCCGATCTCGCGCTGGGTGATAAGGGACTTCTGCTCAGCAAACAGGAACTCGATCGGGTCTTCAATGGTTAGGACGTGTTTAGTCTGAGTCAGATTGATCTCGTTCACGAGAGCCGCGACCGTCGTCGTCTTACCCGAACCGCTAGCACCGGTCACGAGCACGAGCCCACGCTCGACCTGCGTCAACTTGGCGACCATCTCGGGCAACCCCAGACTCCCAAGCGGCGGTACCACGCTATGGATGACGCGCAGCACCAAGGCGACGGTCCCGCGCTGCAGGAATATGTTGGCACGTACTCGCCCTATCCCCTTGAATCCACGCGACATATCGACCTGCTGGTCACGCGCGAACAGGGCACGCTGGCGGGCGTCCATCATGGCCTCGCCGATCTCGGCGACACGCTCCACGGTCAGCCGCGGCCGATCGTCCAGGGCCCGCAATACACCATCCACCCGCAGGACCGGGTGGTTACGCGCGCGCAGATGCACATCCGAAGCCCCATAACGGGCCGCCTCAGCCAACACCGCGCTCAGCCACTCGAGCGGTTCGTTCGTTACAGCCGCAGTCGCGCTTTCCATGCCCTCATTGTAGCAGCCGCCCAAGAAACGCAAGGAGGCCCGGTCTCGATCTTGCGTCACTCACCACACCACTCGCCATGATCGAAACCGAAGCCACCCCCGAGTACATCTCCAAAAAATATCGGCCGCCATCGGGATCCGGCAAAGAGGCCTGAGACCTTTCTCGCAGCGTTGACCTTGCTGTTTCCCCCGGAAAACACCGGGGTTGCGTTGCAAGCAACGCCACCATAGGGTCGCGCCTGGGCTTGCCTCGAGCCGAAGATCTAAAAAGGCGAGGAACATCATCGCGGCTACACGCCTCAGGCCTTGGGCGCGAAGTTCCACGCCTTGGCCTGCGGACCGGCCGTATGGCCGACGATGGAGGAAGGCTTTGGCATCCTGCCATGGAGCGACACGAAACCGGCCCCCGTCAACTACCCCTACCCCGCCCTAAACGGCGGAGCTTGCAAGGAGGCAATGCAAGCTTGGTTGACCAAAAGTCTTGCGCGACATCCATGCCCGCGCCCAGGCACGCTATCAGCCACCGGCCTTCGGCGAGAACGCGGACTTCACCCTCCAGCTCCACCTGGACGCTGCCAAGCAAACAGCGTAGGGAGGCCTTGGCGCTGCGCGATGGCGTCGCCACGCTTCTGGCCGATGACGCCAACCGGCGCTATTACCGGTTCCTCGACTTGGCCGGCCTCGAACCTCGAAGCCCGCGATTACGCGTCCCCGTCGTGCTTGCCCAGGAGATCGCCTGGCGTATCGCCTCGTCGGTCCCGACGTGGTCCGCCCTGATCCTGGAGATCTCCGCACAACGTATCGGCGCCCGGCTGGTGGCCGGGAAGCCACCGATACCGGAGGGATCGCCCCAGAAGGCGGATTCCGAAGGACATCAGGCCTTCGTGGGCCGCGACTTCGGCTACGCCAACACCGTGGCGCTGTCGGTGGCGGTCGCCGATGCGCCGGCCGATCTCCAGGCCATCGTCGCCGCGCTCGATGGCCTGGACGGCAAAGACCGGGTGCGGGCTTTTCTGGAAAGTCAGGCGCTGTCGCCCGCTATTCGTATCATCGAGCGGGTACGCTACAGCGGCCGGAAGTTTCTGGCAAAGGTGGCTGACCTATCCGGGCGCATCGACGGCTACCGCGCACGCATCGATCTCGCCTACAACCATCTCCGCGCCCTGCGCGAGGGGATTATCGGCGCTTTGAAGTTGGACGACGATGCGCGCATCGAGAAGGAGATGAAACACGGGCCGTGCGGCGAGCGGATGCGGGCGTTTTTTCCGGACACTCGGCCTCATCCACGACCTCAAGGTGGCGCGGCGTGCCCTGTACGCCCGCATCACGGCCATCAAGAAGAACTGGTTCGGGTTCCTTTCCAATATCGAGATGGAGCTCGCGAAAAAACATCAGGCGGCGATCGTCCGCGAGGACCTCACGGTCGAAGCCGTCGAAAAGAACGCCCCTCAGTACAAGGGGCGTGCCTTCAACAAACTCATCAATCATGGTTCGAAGGGGCAGTACCAGCGCAGGGCCACGCAGAAGTGCCAATGGAACGGTGTTCCCGAGGTAGTGGTCCCTAGCTGGTACACGTCGCGGGCGTGTCTGCCGCATGCCGTCATCGTCGATCGCGCGCATCGAAAGGGAGAGACCCTGTTTCTTCCGTGCTGCGGTGTCCACGATCACGCCGACGAGCATGCCGCGGACACTATCACCTGCTACCCCTTTCTGGTTGCCCAGTCCTTCGCGGCTGGCATGTGACACCCACAGAAGCCCCGGCATTCATGCCGGGGAGCACGTCACCGGAGGTACCCGTGCTAGTACGCGTTGACAGGGAATCGGATGCGTTATACATCGAGCTTGCGGCAACGCCAGTTGAGGAAAGCGAAGAGATCGCGTCCGGAGTAATCCTGGACTATCACAAAAACGGGAATTTAGTGGGTATCGAGATCTTGGACGCCTCCAAGAAGAGCGGCGTGGACACTCTTCGCAACATCCATATTGCAGCATAGCTCATCTTTCTTTCGCCTCGCTCACCATGCCGACCTCCCGTGCATGTGATCAGGCCGTTCTCTGGTCCCAATTCCCGCCGCTCTTAGCGTAATCGACGCCAGTGACGCCCGAGGTCGGCGTGAGTGGAACCGTAGCCGCGCCAGCCTCGGGATAGACCTGGGTTACTATGCGGTTGGTACACTTTCTGTCTGCAAATGCCTTCGCCACAGCCGTTCCCGGGACCCGTAGTGGCTTGCTCCTCGGCCACAGAAATCCGGGGAACGGTCAGCCGTCGCCCGCCGCCGGCCCTTGAACGATCGCGGGAAGCAGGCCGGAAGGGCCTTCAGGGAATCGCGGTAGCGTATCACCGTCGCACGTCCAATCCGTACGCGAGTCCCAGTATATGCGCCCTTGAGGTTTGATAGGGACATGGTCGTCCAACGAGCCCGCGGGGATCACGACAGCGTTCAATGCGGGGACAACGCGTGCGACCGGGCTACCACATTCCGTGCAAAATTGCCGGGAAAACCGCTCAGCACCCGGCAACTTGAAGCGTTTAAGCCGTGGTTCGCCATGAGAGAACGCAAGCGTTGCCTGTGTCATCAGTATATTGGTGGCATGTCCCGTTCCCGAAGACTTCCTGCATCGCGAACAATGACAGTGATAGAAACGCTGCGGATCACCCGTCACCTCGTATTTCACGGCACCGCATAAGCAGCTGCCTTTCAGAGTTAGCTGAGACATTTCTCCTTTCTCCCTATGGCCCAGACACCATTGTGGAAACCATAGCCCTTAGATGAACATCCTGTCGCTTGCCGCAGACCATGGCGACACCATCATATGCGCCTGCTCAGACAATCGCGACTGGCATCCGGTATCGATACACACCCAAGGGCATCAATTCTCGGTACGCCGATAGAGCGCCATATAGGCGGAGTGACTCAAGACCTGAGTGCGCGCGACCGCAAGCACATCGTCTAGGTGGGCGGGTGTGCTAAGACCCACGAGCGTCGTGCCAAGACCCGGGGTTGAGCGATTGAACTGCAAGGCGCGCTGGGCATCGTTGGCAAGCCTCGGCATCGCCTGCACGAGGATGTCGATGGGCTGTTTGGCGAGATGCCCCTTGAAAAGGCCGTGACTTGCCACGGTATAGAGTTTGAGCGCAAGCGCCGCCTGTAAGGTCGAGGCCTCACCGCCGTCCCCCGTGATCTGATTGAAGCGCGAGAAGCCCTCCGGCATGACCGCATTGAACGGCAGTTCGATCAAGGCGAAGTGATGATCGCTCTCCGTGCCACCCACCGCCTTGGCGGCCTTTTGGGCGAGCGCCACGAGCGAGGCAAGCGACAGGAACAAAGCGTCATCGGTCGCCACCCGAAAGGCCTGGAAACTCGAAACCCCGTAGTAGGCGATCGCCCCTGCGCGCACGGCCTCCTCGAGCGCCACGAACACCGCGCCAAGCTTGTCGATCAGCGCGGCCTTGCCCACCGCCGGGATTTGCACCTCGGGCTGATCGATAAGGAAAGCATCCAGCGTCTCGACCCCCAGCGCCGCGCGACTCTGATCGATCTGGGCGCGGATATGCGCGGGACTCAAGACCTGCGTGCCCGCGCAGTCCTCGGGGCGGCCGAGCCCTTTGGCGATGATCTCGGTCTCGATATAGCTGGCAGGATCAGCAAGAGGCGTGCCCGGCAAGGTGACGAAGCCGCCCTTGGACATGAGCCATAAGGCCCTGCGATCCACGCCGTCGTCCAGGGCCCGGCGCAGGCCGACACCTATGGCACGCAACGAACGCCCATAACGGTAATGAGCCGCGGTATCGATGACATTCAGGCCATTGGTAAGCCCCTTATGCACAATATCGGCGATCGCCCGGTCGGTGTCGTCATCAGCCAATCCCGGGAAGGTTCCGAGGCCTATGGCACTTAACTTGATCCGCCCCTGAAAATCGCTGTAGTGGCCAGGATCGAAGGCACTCCCGTGGCTACGGCTGTAGGCAAGCGTCGCCTCGCGCGTCGCCACCCCCGGAATCGGCCCGGCCGGGCCTGCGCCTAAGAGGCCCACAGACACCTCTTCAGGGCCACATGACCCGAAAGCATGGCCACGAGTTCGCGGATCACGGGGCGTACCGGCCGCTCCTCGCCGTATTCCAAGCGGTCACGGAACAGATCCTCGTAGTAGGGCTCGTCCTCATCCTCGTCCCAACCGACCGCGCGCAGGGCACGGCTTGCGGCCTCCGGCAGTGCCACAGGCAGCGTGCGCCCCGAGAGCAGCCCCCACACGCCGGCCCAGGCCCGCGCCAAGAGCAGCGGATGGTATCCGCCGCCGCCCGTGGCGAGCACCGGGACCCCGACGGCCATGACCTGCTCGACGATCGAGAGGAAGCCTGCGGTGGAAAGCCGAAACCGGCCCAGGGGATCCCCGAACAAGGCATCGGTCCCGGTCTGCAAAACGACCGCATCTGGACGGAAACGCTCGACCACCGGTTGCCATACGTGATCGAACACCTCTCGATATTCCCGATCAGAGGTCTCGCGCGGCAAGGGCACGTTGAGGGCGCACCCGAGCGCCTTAGGCCCTCCCTGATCCTGCAGGCGGCCACCCTTGAACGGGTAAGCGTAGGCGGTGTCCATGTGGAGCGACAAGGTAAAGACTCCCACGTCATCCCAAAACGCCTGCTCGACCCCATCGCCGTGATGGGCGTCGATGTCGAGATACAAGACCCGCAGACCCGCATCGCGCAACCGCATGATGGCGAGAACGACATCGTTGAAGTAACAGAACCCGCGCGCCGCATCGGGGACGGCGTGATGCATCCCGCCTGCGGGGCTGAAGGCATGAGACGCGGAGAGGACAGCATCGGCCGCCTGCAGGCTGCCCCCGGTGGCAAGCGCCGGCGTGTAGTAAATCCCGGGGAAATAGGGGTTTTCTATGGTACCGATCTCGTGACGCGCCCGATCCGCCGCACGCACGCGCCCAAAGGCCTCGGTGCGTTTCAGCGCATTGACATAGTCGCGGGTATGAAAACGGGTCAACTCGGCGACGCTCGCCGGGCGCGACCGTACGTACTCCTCAGGCGTGAGCGCCCCGTAGGCCTCGATCACGTCGAAGGCGAGCGACACGCGCGGGATGGCAAGTGGATGATTACTTCCGTAGCTGGGCCGCCGATAGTGCGGGCCCGCAATGAAAACGGCCCGGCGCGCCACTCCCGGCCCCGCTGCCGCCTCGATCATTTCTCTTGCAGTCCGTGTTCTTTGATCGCGCGCGTGCGCATATAGAGGTAGGTGTGCCGCACCGTCCGCACCGCCATCGCCACGGGATTGGTCGGCAAGGCATCTTCGCGGCCGGAGGCGAGGCAATTGCGGTAATACACAAGCTCCCGCACATTATCGCGCACCGCGTTCAGGGAGGGGTCCCCCTTCACGAACGCCTTGAAGACCTCAAGGGGATCCGAATCCTCCCCCAGTCCCGGGATCGCCCGATCCGCGGCCTGCGCAAACGCCAACATCAAGCGATTGACCAAGCGCAAAGAGCTTTCCACAGTCGGAGCCAAGGGGAGCTTCCCTTCGCGCAGCCCGTCTTCCAGGACATGAATCTCGCGATCCACGTCGCGCATCACCGCCTCAAGCCCTGACGCCCCCATGATGCGCTAGACCTCCCGCCTCGTATTACGTAGAATTCGCTAATATTATCACACTGCCCAATCGCGGGCGGCGTCCGGGAGGCCCATGAAAAAGCTTGTGAAGCTCGTGCGTCTGAATAATCTCATCTACAACACCAACCGCGACCCTCAGGTCTACCGTCGCGTCCCCAAAAAGCCCTTCCGCATCCAGGCCCTACTCGAAGGCGAAGGGCGCGCCCGCGCGCAAGTCGTAGTCGACGGAGAGAATCAGGCGCGTTGTGATCAGCAGATCACCTTGCCCAACACCTTCACCTGCGAGTTTGCCTTCGACACCGCGGGCAGCCGCGTCGCGACCTTGGTCATCGAACAAGGCGGCGAAACCTTCCGTCAGGATCTGCGACTCGATGTCATGGAGCACGCCTGGGTCGGCTAATTACCAAGCGTATTGCGCCAGAAACTGCGGCAGGACGGTCACGATCTGCTCGCGCCCATAGAAGCGGTCGGCGCGCGACATGCGCATCTCGTCTTGGATGTCGGCGTCTCCGCCGAAACACAAGACCGCGATCTGCAGGAGATACTCCATACGCAACGTCCTGATCACGTCGATGGGGTCGAAGGCCTCGACCTCATCGAGATCCAGGAGCAGAAAGCGATAGAGCAGGATCTCGTTCCAGTCGCCGGCCTCATCCAGGGATGTGATCGCCACCATCTCCCAGTCCGGCGGCACCAGGGCGCGTAGCGTCTCGCGCAGGGCCACGTCGGCTGTCATGACCAAAAAACGACGCTTGAGGCGCGCGGCGATCGTCGGGGCCGTCATGCGCTAACCGCCCACCTCTTCCTCGTCCGCGCCAGGCCGGTAGAACTTCCCGAAATAAAAGTCGCGCCGGTCCAAATCCTCGTAGAGCGCCGCGCGCTCGCGCACCCCTTGCTCCACGATCTCGGCCATATAGCCCGCCTGCTCGCCATCCAGAATGAAGATGCGGCCAACCAAGTCGTCATCAATGTTCAGGAGTCGCGCGCTCAAGCCATCCGGAAAATCGATATACATCAGGAAGGACTGTACCTCGGGGTCCTCGGGATCCAGGGGCATCATCGTGACCTTGCCAAGCCAGGCGAGGCGCGCGGCCTGGTTGAACTGGCGGATCTCGAGTTTGCGGCCCCTGCGGTATTTGTTCAGTTCGTTTTTAATCTGCCCTACATCGGTGACCTTGATGGACTTCATGCCGACTCCCCGCCAAAGCGTCCATTCTAAGCCTGGCCCCGAGACAGGGAAAGCGGCAGGCGGATTCGCCCGCCGCTTTTGGCCATCAACCCCGGCGGCCGACGACCTGCCGTATCACCTTACGAATAGCGCCCGGTGCACTCATGATGTTCATAAAGCCGTGCGAACCCATCATGGAGGTATCCGGAAAGTTCACGGCGATGCGATAGCGGGGACGAAGAGCAATGACCCGCCGCCCCATCACCATCATTTCATAGGGAAGATAGGCGTAGCCGCGATAGCGGTGAGCATCAACGATATGCAGGATGTGGTGATCACCGCCCTTGCCGCTCTTGATCCCAAACCCAATGACCGTCGTGGGTTTCGGCGTCCCCGGCACGTTCACCTCATAGACGAATGAAGTACCGGCCACATGCCGGGCGAGGTTTGCGCGGATCGTAGTCAGCGCCGCCGCATGATTGGGGAACCGACGCGCACGGTACACATTATTGAAATAGGGCATAAAGAGCGCGTAGTGGTAGTTCCCGGGCTTCAACTCGTCGCGTGTAAGCCCCCGCCGCGACCCGAAAACCTTCATGGCGCCAAGTGCAGTCTTTAAGGCGGCGTCGGTCTTCGGCAAGGGGTGCAGTCCATAGGCCACCGCCAAGTAGTCCGGATTCACATAGGACACCTGCCATGTACTGTGCACCTTTGTGATCGAGATCCGCTCGACCGCTCCGAAGCCGCCATGGCGGGCCTGACCCGCGGCGTCCAACATCTCGGGATAGGTGGCACACATGATGGTCGTATTGTGAAACGGAACATATTGCCCCACGACATCGAAACCGTTCTTCGCCAAGGCCGCCCGGGTATCAGAAACGACTTTCGTCATCGCCTCCGAACCCGAAACCTTCTGACCCAGGACAAAGGGCT
Source organism: Acidiferrobacter sp. (assembly GCF_054609335.1). Classification (NCBI taxonomy): domain Bacteria; kingdom Pseudomonadati; phylum Pseudomonadota; class Gammaproteobacteria; order Acidiferrobacterales; family Acidiferrobacteraceae; genus Acidiferrobacter; species Acidiferrobacter sp. Next base: position 31,783 of record NZ_JBTRWP010000020.1, read on the forward strand.
TGTAGCGCGTCTGGGCGGCTGCCGCGGTACCGATCGCGAGAGTCACGGCCATGCAACATCCCAACCACTGCCTTTTATCCATAATTCACCCCTTATTCTTCTTTCGCAAGAAAAAAGGGGGGCCGAGGCCCCCCATGTTCACACGATGTGAATCACAAGCGCTTTTATTATTAAAACTTCCATCCCCAGTTCGCCTCGACTTGGTACTCGTGCATGCTGATCTTGATCGGCGCACCGCCAAAGCCCGCGGGCGCATTGCCATAGACCGACTGGGGCAACCCGTACATGGCCGCCATCGTGAAGTCCTGGTGGCGCGCGGTGCGGACGGTGAAGCCCGCCGTGACGTGCCGCTGGATGACACCCGGCGCCAAGACATTCAGCATGACTTGCGAAGATGGGATCGGCTGGGTGTTATAGGCGAAGCCTACGCGAGCCGTCACCGTTCGATTTACAGCAATCTGATAACCGAGCTTGTAGACAGAGATATTCTGCCAGCCGAAGCCCGCACCCCCCGGCGCCCCCAAAGCATCCGCGTCCTGTGGGCTTGATTGGCATGTCCCCGTATTGGGATTACACCCCTCATCATTCGTGGGCCCAGGATTGGCGATCGCCGGGACATCGTTGTAGTAGATGCGCTGGAAGTCAAAGGCCAGAACCTGGCTTGAGGTTGGCTTGAAGGCAAGCCCTATGACGCCGTTCGCCGGAATATCAAAGCGTCCGCCGCCCGCGAAGAGACCCGAGTACTTCGAGAACTTCGACATGGACATGCGCGGCGAATAGGCCACCCCCAGGTTGATGCCCGGCATGAGACGGAACTGGCCACCAACCTTGAAACCTACACCGGTCGACGTCGAGACACCGTTGCCACTCAGATGCTGGGGATCCGTAGAATTGCCACCGAAGGCTCCAAGCCCGTCGGCGCTAAAAGTTTGGCGCGCAAAAATCAGGCTGAGGCCGACCGCATCATGCCGCATGAACTTGCGGGAGTACGTCGCTTGCACGAAGAGCTGTGACAAGTTTACGCCGGTCTGCCCGCCATAATAAGGGCCGCCCGCACCGGTGGTCGGGCTCGCCGCTGGTGAATGATAATTCGTGCTCATACCGCCGTTACCATAGATCGCGATACCAACGTAGTTGTTATGACTCAGGCGCTGGCTGTAGCCGACATGCGGGATCAAATAGAAGTTCGTGCTACTGCTGTGGCTACCCGGGCTAGGCATGCCCCCCACAGGCGCACCTGACGCGTAACTCCGATGCGGCCAGAACCCGGCCACACCCAGATCCAAACGGCTCCCCACGAAGGCAATGCCTGCGGGGTTGATCGCCTGAATCATGCTGTCTTGGGGGAGAGCGGCGGTGGCGCCAGCCATACCGTCACTGATGGAGCTGTATCCGAGCTGGAAGTAGCCAGCGGTCGTTGCAAGAGCGGTAGCAGGTAGGGCGATGGCGGCCGCGATGGCCGTAGCCAGCGTCCACTTCTTAGTACTCACCATGATGTCCTCCTATTGGACATGAACCACGAAAGGCGGCACGCATGCCGCGTCGTTCGCGTCTATTTGTATTTTTTGTCGTTAGAATCGTTATTGGCGGAACTCCAGACGCGAACAGACTCCGCAATATTCCCTAAGCGTCATCTTCCTGTCAATATGCACGAAGGATGTGATGATGAACTACGCGACCCCGGACAATGCGTCGCCATAAGCTAAACTTTATGGAAGACTCCACACAACATTAGGAGAGACTAATATGCGTCTCCGAACATCCATCATGCCCGCGGTGCTGATCGCAGTCGCCGGATTGGGCGCCGCCCACGCGTCGGGCTTCGCGCTCGCGGAGTTGTCAATCGCGGGATTGAGCGAGGCGGATGCCCTCGTCGCCAACACTGCAAGTATGGGCGCACTCGCCTATAACCCTGCCGCCATGGCGTTTCACAAAGGCGGATACGATCTCGGGCTTCTCGGGATAGACGTGCACACGCAGGTGACACCGACCGGCGGCACAGGGTCAGTCGTTGCGACCACCCCACACTGGGAGACGATGCCCAACCTCTTCTGGGCGGACAAGATCGCGCCGCACACACGCTTCGGGTTTGGTATAAATGAGCCTTATGGGCTGCAGATCGCGTGGCCTGCACAAACATTTTCTACGCTTGCCCAGGGACCGGCATCGGCGCTTGCGCCCACCTTCACCCAACTGCGCCTCTTTGACGTAGCACCGAGCTTCTCGTATCGCTTCGGCCATGTTGCCGTAGATGTCGGGGCCGATTACTACGACGCGCATCGGGTGGCTCTCGGAACGCCTGCGGCTACCGTCAGCGGATCAGGCGACCAGGTTGGTGCGCACGTGGGGGCCTTGGGACAATGGGGCCCGGTCAGCGTCGGCGCCAACTACCGCTCGGCCGCCAACGTGCCGCTCGACGGGACGCTCGCCTCGAATGCAGGCTCGATCCCCGTGAACGCCACCTTGCACCTGCCGTGGCAATTCGCGCTCGGTGTGCGCGATGCACTGAACACCAAGCTTGGGGTCGAATTTGACTTTGATCGTACAGGCTGGAGCCGCTTTAGCAATATCGCAGTCAATCCGGCGCCGGCGGTCGGCGGCCCCACCTTGCTCACGAGCACCTATGACTGGCAGCCCTCAAACGCCTATCGGCTGGGCTTTCATTACGCCCTGAGTCGGCATGTGAGACTGAGAGCGGGCTATGCCTATGACGTCACGGGGGCCACGAACGCGCACTTCTCGGCGCGCATCCCCGATGCGAATCGCCAGGAATTCAGTTTCGGGGCCAGTCAGCGCTTGGGGGCGTGGAGCTTGAGCGCGGGTTATATGTATGTGCTCTTCAACACCCGCACCTATGTGTCGAATACCGCCTTCAATGGCGGCGACCCCAACGGCACCAGTGCCTACGACGGGACATACAAGACCCACGCGCAACTGTTCGGCATCAGTATCGGCCGACGCTTCTCCTGAGCGGAGGCGGCCTGCGCCACTGACGAGAGGCCGGGGCGATCATGCCCCCGGCCTTCCTTGGCACCGCTATTGCGCTACAAGGTCCCGATGTCTTCGCCGGCCATCTGCCGCTTCACGATCTCGACATCGCGACGATTCAAGGCAAAGGGGAAGGAGCGGATGTCGGACGGGCTTGAATCGCCGTATGGACGGTTGCAGGCCGAGATCTCTTCGTCATCCTTGCCGGGGCAACCCGAGGTCTGAAAGGGCTTGCCCGAGGCGATGAGTTCGGCCACATCGGCCTCGCTCATGCCAAAGTCCACTACCCGACCCTCGTCGTCGAAATGCATGTCGCGGATGTGGCCGCCTGCGTAGTCGATGATGAACCGTGCAAGCTGTACGCGCCGCCATTGATCCTTGGAGACCGGGGCCCAATCCTCCATGAGCGAGCCGCGCTCCGGGAAGAACGCGAACATATGGTTGTGTCCGCCCATGTCCGTAATCTTCTGGGCCACCTCCAGGATCTCCCGCTCGGTCTCACCCATGCCACATATCAGGTGCGCACCAAACTTTTCGGGCCCAAAGACCTCGGCGGCCCATTCGAGGGCTTGCCAGTACTTGGCCCATTTGTGCGGGCTGTCGACGGCCTTGCCGCGGGTCCGGTCGAAGATCTCGGGGGTCACAGCGTCCAGGGCAATCGTGAAGATATCGGCGCCCGCGTCACGCAAGGCGATGAGATCGGCCTTCTCCATGGTCGTCGGGTTCGACAGGATCGAGACTGGGACGTGCGGCACGGCCGCGACCCAGCGCTTCAACAAGGTCATGGTGTCGCGATCCGACTCAGGGTGCGTGATCATCGAGATGCACATGCGCTGGAACTGCGACTTGTCGCTGCCGGCCTGCATGCGCTCGATCACCTCGTCATAACGCACCGCCGGCCAATCCACGCGAATGAAGTTCCGATCAGCGTAATCGCGCGCCTCTTCGCGATGGCGGGCAAGACCGCAGTAGGCGCAGTTGGCTCGGCACCCCTCCGAGTACGTCACGAGGAGGTTCAAGCAATGCGTACAGCCGGTCCTATGCATCTGGCCGGGAATGAGCCCGAGCGTGATGGCCGCCGCCGTCGACATCTGCACATACTCCGGCGACCGCATGTCCGGGGTCTTTACGTGGTAATTGGGCCGGTAGAACGTAATCGGCGTAACGGCGTCGGCGGTAGCGCTCATAGTAGGTCTCCTCAGCAGAACTTAAGGTGCGAAGTATTCACGAAACGCGATCCAGCCCCGCTTGTGGGTCGCGTCCAAATGGGCCGCCGGCGTGTGCCAGCGCTCCATCAACCATTGCCGGCGCGCCACGGCGCGCGCGAGGCTGTCAGCAAATTCGTCTTGCATATCTTCCGCGTATTCATCCAGGGCCCCCGCATCGCCCCCCAGGAACGCCACCGCCGCAAGTCCGGCACGTTCACCCGACACCACGGCGCTCGCGATCCCCGCTCCCGTGATCGGGTGCGTGAGACCCGCAGCGTCGCCCACGAACAGAATGTCTTCGTGGACCAAGGGCGTGCGCAGGCCACCGACTGGGATGCTGCCGCCCGTGCGCCCTAGAATCTCCGTGCCCACGACTCCTTCTTGCGCGAGCATCGCACAAAGGCGCTCAAGCGGCGCCTTGAGATCTTCCGCCAGATGCCGATCCGCCCCGAGACCGACATTAGCGACCGATCCACGTGGGAACAACCAGCCATAGCCGCCCGGGAACTCATCGGACAGCCAGATATCCGTGTCTGCATAAGGGCGACACAAAGGCATTTGGTATTGCCGTGTCTCCACGGTCTTCAGCGGTGCCAATCCCACCGCGCGCGCAACGGTCGAATGCGGCCCGTCAGCTGCGATCAGGATATTGTAGCGGGCCCGCTCGACATCGCCCTCCGGGCTTCGCAAGGTCACCATATGTTCATCAGGTTCGACCGCCTTAAGCGCCGTCTGGATACGCAGCAGGGCGCCGGCCTTCGAGGCCTCGGAGGCCAAGGCCTGGTCGAAGGCCGCACGGTCGACCATGAGCCCCGGGAAATCCGAATGCTCGCAGGCCCCCGAAGGCAGAACGCTGCGCATGCCACTGATCCGCTGCACGAGCGCGGGCTTCGCATAGCGCCCCATGGTCAGCGGCACAAACTCCGCACACTGCACGGGCTCCCCGACCGTCCGCCGCTTGTCGATCGCGAGCACTGAAAGCCCGGCCTGCGCCGCCGAAAGCGCAGCCGACGTGCCACCTGGCCCAAGACCTACCACCAGAACATCAAACGCCGACGCGTTCATGATCCTTGGGCTCTAGCGTCCGTATTGCCTCGTGCAGTACCCCCAGCAAGTCATCGGGGGTCAGCAATAACATGTCGACCTCACGGCCTGCAAAAAACTTTCCGACCACCTCGTCGATCCGTTCCAGGGCCAGATCCCGCAAGGCCGCCTCGAGATCAACGATAGTGCGGCGCGGATCGATGAAGAAATCCCCCGTGATGAAGACCTGCTTCAAGCGCCCGCGCGCTGTGTCCACCATCGCCATGACGCGCACGAGTCCGCCGGGCGTCTTACGCAAGGCGCTCGCCGTGGCCACCTCGAGACGAGGCCTATCGGTCTCGAAGACCCAGTCGTCGCCTGCCATCTCGACCTTATAGGTCTCATAGAGTTCGCGCTCCGCGGCAGTCAAGTCCCCCGCCTCGAAGTCCACCCCCAGACCTTCGGCAAAGGCTTGGACGAGCGCCGCCTGTACGGTCGCCACCGACGGCGTGGCGTCCGCCAGCAAGGCACGCAACGTCGTTATACGCTCCCGCGCCGAGGCGATCGCCTTACCCGAAAGCTTCTCGCGCGGGATCCGCAAGACCCGTAGCATGCGCTCGACGTCGAAATCGATCAGCACCGTGCCTTGGTAGAGCAGGGCCTCGCCATCAAAGGCCCCGCCAGTCCCGCCGATTTTACGCCCCTGCACCTCGATATCGTTGCGCGGGCGGAACGCTGCCTGCACGCCCAGCGACTGCAGTCCCCGTACCGCCATCCCGCACGCCTTGCGCGCAATCTCCATCATATCGGCCGTCGCGAACGTGCGACGATCCACGAAGAGCTCCCACCCGATTTGACCTTGATCACAATAAAGCGCGCCGCCGCCCGTTATGCGCCGCGAGATCGCGATGCCCTCGTTACGGCAGTAATCGAGGTCCAGCTCCTGGGACGCGCTTTGATGGAAACCGATAAGCGCGGACGGCTCGAAACGCAAAAAACGCAGTGTATTGGGGGCACCCGCCTGACAAGACTCGAGCAAGGCGCGATCAAGCGCCATATTCTCAGACGCAGGACGCAGGCCCGTGTCGAGGAGGCGCCAGGGACGGCTCATGCCCCGCAGCAACCCGATCGGCCTTCGCCTCCGATCACCTTGACCCGACCGAAGACCGCTTGCCGCTTCTGGGCCTCGCGCCGCTCGCGCTCCTGCCGCACGATCTCCGCAAGGTCGATCTCGAGACCTGCGTTGGCATCATCCATCGCCAGCACCTCATCGCCCACTGCAATCGAGCAGCAGGCCGGGGTAACGCGCACCCGACGATCGAGACGGGCGGCAAGCTCCACCATGCCGTCACTTGGGTGCGCCATACCATCGACCCCCGCCATGACCGCATAGGCATCGATCAGCCGCTTCACCGAACCTGCAGGCCGCGCGCAACCCAGCAGCAAAGGCGTGTCCGACAAGATGTCACGGGCGTCGCCAAAGAACTGTCCCACCTCGTGAGCATCAGGTGCGACAAAGGGTCGCGACTCGCTTGCGTAGGTCGGCATGACCACGACAAGCACCAGCGCCGCAGGCTTATGGCGCGCGACCATCTCGAGCGCGTTCCATTCACCGAGCAACTGCCCGTAATGGAGCCCCACCACGATGTGCGGCACCACCTTCATAGAGGTCGCAGTCAAGGCCTCCAGCGCCCGCTCGAAATCGTCGACCGAGCGCCGCAAGTGATAGACCTGGGTGATGGTATCCTGCGCGCCAATCACATCCATCATGGCGGCATCGATCCCGGCATCGGCCATGCGCGCGGCTATGGCCGCATCGACCAAGGCCGTATGCATCGCGATCCGAAATTGGGGAAACTCGTCTTTGATGCGCCGAATGGTCGGGTAGTAGGCATCGTATTCCACCTCGTTGCGGTGGTTAGACCCCCCCGTCAACAACATCCCTCCCGCCCCCTGCGCGACGATGTCATTGACCGTCCGCCACAAGTCCTCCGGCGTCCGCGCCGGCATCATCGGCTCCAGGATCTTCGCCTTGCAGTGATCGCAATTCAGTTTGCAATCACCGCCTGTGATCGAGACCGCGGGCCATGCGCTGCGCCCGCAGTCCTTGATCTCACTACTGGCGTAACTCTTGAAAGTCGGCGTGTAGAAGTTGATCCCGGGGAGCGCCCGGTCTGGCGCCGACAAGCGCTCGATGAGGCCCTTGTCGAACACCAGATCTTCCAGCGGTTCGACCGCCTCGAGGATTTCCGACCACGCGCTCATGAGACCCCTTCGTAAACGCAAAAGGCGCGATCGCCTCGCGCCTTTTGTCCTAGCAGCCTTTAAAGCCTTCGCTATCCATCTTGCCTTCGAAGGCCTTGACGGCATCGCCGCCCACCTTCAACGACTTGGACTCGCCGTCCCAATCGGTGGGCTTCATCTTCACGATCCAGCCCTCGCCGTAGGGGTCTTTGTTGATGAGACCCGGCTTGCTCGTCACCGCGTCATTCACGGCCACCACCGAGCCCGTCACTGGCGTCTTCACGGGGCCCACCCACTTGCCCGACTCGACCGTCGCGCAGGACTTATCCTTGGCGACGTCCTTGCCGACCTTCTTCGGGGTGTAGGCGACGATTTCGCCAGCCAGCGAACACGCGTAGGCCGTGAGCCCAACCGTGACGGTGCCATCGGCTTCGCGTCGGGCCCAGACGTTGTTATCGACGTTGTAACTCAAGTCTTCCGGAATATTACAGCCGCGTACCGAAGCCATTCAGCAAAGCCCTCCCGTGTCGTCAGAAATGACCCGCATAGATACTGCCGATGCAGGACAGGTTGCAATCCCTAGTATGTCTGATCCTACAAAACTCTAAAAAAACAACACCTTGTCGCAAGACAATATCAAGTCCGCCAGCGTACCGCCACTGGAGCACTCGTCGACCTCAGCGATAATATCCGCTTTTTCGTCCATTTTATAGCCCGGCAAGGCCGGCAGACACAGGTGGAGCTTCACCCCCGCCGCCTTGGCGTCGCGCATAAATTCGATGACGCGCTTACCCCCTTCCATGGCCACTAAATTCTCCGCCACGCCCTTCTTCAGGAGGTTTACGCCCTCCATGGTAAAAAAAATGCGCACATCAGCATCCATGGATGCCAGAATCGCGCCTAGATAGAAGGGTGTGGCGCAGCGATGGGGCGTCGACGGGCCGCTCGTCATGACGATCAAGACCGACTTTTCGGCTTGGTCGAGATAGTGGTCGTCGGTCATCAACGTGCGCCCCGCGTACATTTGATGTCCTCGCGAACGCAGCGCTCGGCGTAGCCCCGCGCTGCCTCCTCGCCTGTGACAAGCGCTTCTAGCACCTCGTCTATGGGCGCCACGGGTTTCACGCGCGCTACCCAGGCTTCGTACGGCTCGACGTTCAGGAGATTCGGATCCTCCAAAACTTCTTTATTCCCCTCCTCGATCACGCAATCGAAGACGTTGGGTATGGGGCCCGCCCACTTGCCACTTTCAATGGTGGCGACCGGCTTACCGGCCGGCCGCAAGGTTCCGGGTCTACGCACCCGCGCATGCAGGATTTTTCCCGCGATCGCCTGCGAGATATCCGTCATGCCGATCGTGATCGTGCCGCTTTCCTCGCGGCGCAGCCAGATCTGAAACTCGCGGTCGTAGTACAGTTCAGGGCGAAACTCGCAGCCGTTATACTCCACCGGACCCCGGTCCTCCGTGCGCCGTCCTTAGTCTCAAAGCGAAGCCCATATCCACCAGAGCGCTTTAGGCTACACCCTTTTCCCTAAGGAATGCCATGGAGTCGCTGATGTTCTCGTGGATCCCGACCTTACGCGCCGACATGCCCATAGCAAGCCCCAGGAGCTGCGTAAAATAAACGATCTTTACGTTCGTCGTGATACCAAACTCCTTCTCCGCACGCACTTGATGCATCTCAAGCCCCGAATGGCAGGTCGGGCATTCGGTCGCGATCACCTCCGCGCCCGACTCCTCGGCCGCCTGCAGAATATTGAGCACAAGCTGAGTCGAGGTATCGGAATCTGACAGGGTGTGCGCCCCGCCACAGCACGCAGTCTTCAGCGGGAAGTCCACGTTCACGGCCCCCGCGGCAGCCAACAGGTCGTCCATGAAATGGGGCTTGTAGGACGACTCCGAACCCGGCCCCTGATCCTTTTCAGGAAAGATCTGGCGAGGGCGCGTATACATGCAGCCGTAGTAGTTGGCGATCTTCACGCCGTTTAGGCTCTTCGAGATCTTCGCCTTGACGCCCTCAGGTCCCAACTCCTCCATCAACCATTCGAGCAGGTGGACCGTGCGAACATCGCCTTTGTAGACCGGATCATCGGCCTTCTTGGCCAGGTCCTGCACGGTCTTCAGGTGCTCTTCGGATGTCGCGAGTTCGTATTCAGTCTTCTTCAAATTGTGGTAGCAGCCGTTGCACGGCGCCATCACCGTGTCGTAGCCCATTTTCTCGCTCGCGATGGCGAGATTGCGCGCCGACATATAAGTCTGGAGCATGGGGTGAACATTCTTCACCTCCATCGCTCCGCAGCAGCTATAGTCCTCGAGATTCTCCATCTTGAGACCGAGCTTGTCGACTAGCACGCGCGTCGACTTGTCGTAAGGGCCGCCAGAGCCTTCCAGAGCGCAGCCGGGGTAATAGGCAACTTTAGACATGGACCGCCTCCTTTGGCATAGCGCGCGCCTTGCGCGCGATCTCTTTCTGTTCGTGAACGTATTCGCGCAAAACGTCGCCCGTGCGACCCCAGGATTTGGTCCGCGGCTTGAACACGAGATGAAGCCCCATATGCATAAGGAAGGTCAATGGGAAATACTTCGTCATACGCTTGCCGATCTCGATCAACCATGGCGGCATCAGAGACTGGTTGGTCTTACGTAGAAAGTTCAGGAGAACGCGCGTGTCCTCGATGCGCCCGGTCGCGTAGACCTGATCAAGGAACTCGGTATCGAAGATCGTCGACTTGCTCTCCGGCGTATGCCCCTCCTCCTCGAGCCAGTGGGCGAGCGCCTTCATGACGCCCTCGGGCTTCACATCCTTCGGGCAGATATTCGTGCAGCGGTTGCACGAAACGCATGTCCAGATGATGTCCTTGTCCTTCAAAATTTCTTTCTTCAGGCCAAGATTCGTGAGATAGATCCAATAGCGGGGATTGAAGTCAGTGTTCTGGGCGTAGACCGTGCAGGAATTCGTGCACGAGCCGCACTGCCAGCAGCGGTGCACATTCTCGCCGCCCGAGAAGGTCCGGATTTGGCGCGCGAAGTCCGTATCGTAGTCGGTCAGATACCGCGGCAACACCATCGTATTCCAATGCCCGGACACATCGACGCCATCCAAGACCAAGTTGTCGCTGGTCTGGATACGTTCCGCATCGATCAGTGATTTCTCGTGAATAGCCATGTCAACCGTCTCTCCTGATTGCGCTCAATGCAGCACCTTCTTTACACGCGATTCCGTGCGCCGCGCCGCGTCAATTCCCAAAATCTTTTTTACCACCTCAAGCGGGTCGCTCTTGCCCCCAAAGTCGGCATTCAAAAGCCCCATGCCACTCGACAAAGCCCGCATATAGTCCGCATAGGCATGCGCGAGAAACATGTCGACGATGAACTCCGGGTCCCGATACATCCCATTCTCAGCCATACGCTCGGCAAGCCACCTGCGCCCCGCCTCGTACACACCCGGGTCGCTCCCGAGCGGTACTTTATCCAGGGTGTCGCCACCTTTGACGAACTCCCGCAAGGCCCCCGTATGCGTCGCCTGATCCCACACCCAACGGCTCATGAGCGGATAACGCGTGGGGTCCCGGAAATGCAGCATCTCGGCGCCCACGTCCAGCAACGCACGCCGGACCTTGCGCTCACCCTTCTCCCCTTCGCTCGACACGGCCGGTATCACCTGCGCGAAGGTCACGAGCCGCTCACCCACGGGCTGCGTCCCGTATATGAGATCGCGAACCGCCTCCCGCGTCGCGGTGGCTCCGTAACTCTCGAACGATGGCCAGACCCGCTTGCGCGCCGTCATGACCGTCTCGAGTAGAGTCTCCAAGGTCTCGGGTACAAAATCGTCCAGGGCGTCGCGAGCGAGCGCGCGGGCAAACAGCTGACGCTTGGTCTCGAGCGCCGCAACAAAGGGCTCGATCCCGCCGCTGTCCCCCAGCATCTCGACGAATTGCGCGAACTTGTGAGCGAATACGCGCCCATCGAGCTCCGCGCCGAGCGCCACAGGCTCCACGGCCTCGGCGTCGGCGCTATTCCCGCGCGCCGCCTCAGGCGCTCTTTTGAACCAGAGCATCGAGATCCGCGACAGCGCGCAGAGCGGCCGCCGTGCCTTGCGAGATCGAGTCATCGATCGTCTCTGGCGCCAATGCGGCTCCCACCGCATAGATGCCGCGCCGAGTCGTGCCGCAGGTGTTGGTGTAATGCTCGGCCCGGTCTATAAAGCCGTGCTTCTCGAGCCCGACACCGAACACCCGTGCTATCTCCGGGTTATCCTCGTTCGGATCCATGCCAATGGCATGCACGACCAGATCCATCGGGATCACGATCGGACGCTTGACAAGCGTATCCTCACCCTTGACCAGCAGACGACCATCCGGTGCACGCGTCACTTCCGCGATACGCGCCTTCACAAACTTCGTCTTGAACTCCTCTTGGGACTTCCAGTAGAAGCGGTCCTCATAGAGCCCGAAGGTGCGGATGTCCATGTAGTAAATGAACACGTCCGTCGTAGGCGATAACTCCTTGATCTCCATCGCCAAGTTGGTCGATACGGTGCAGCAGATCTTCGAGCACCACTCGCGCCCGATCTGCCGGTCGCGCGAACCGACGCAGAGAAGGATCGCCACACGCTCCGGCACTCGCCCATCCGAGGGACAGGCAATCTTGCCGGCCGCCACCATCTGCTCGACCTGGGTCGTCGTCACCACGTCTTCGTAGGTCCCAAAGCCCCACTCGGGCTTGTTGATGGAATCGAAGTGCGTGAAGCCAGTGGCCAGAATGACGGATGCGCACTCCACGGACGTGCCGTTCGACAAGGTCGCGGTGAATTTCCCGGCCTCACCCGCAAGCTTCGTGACCTTGGTCTCCTTATAGATCGTCACGCTCTTCGACTCTTCGACGCGCTTGACCATCCGCCCCATTGCGTCGCGAGCCCATTCGCCAGACGGCACGAGCTTAGCGTAGCCCGACAATATCGGCGTCCCACCAAGCTTCGCAGCCTTATCAACGAGAACCGCCTGCGCACCGCTCGCCGCCACCCCTGCCGCTGCTGCCAGCCCCGCTGGGCCGGCTCCAACCACCAATACCGTCTTTTGCATCGCTTACGCCTTGCCCCCCAGAGCCAACTCAGGATTGTAGAGATATTCGATATTGCCCTGCTCGACCTGCTTCAGGTACTTCTCGAAATCGCCCTTTGCCTTGTTCCAGTCGATCCCCATCTTCTCGACGAGCTCCTCACAGGGGCTGGCATGCCATTGCAGCTGGACGATCTTGAAGGGGTCCGCTCCGCACGCCAAGGCCGCAAGTTGCACGTCCGCCATGATCGGCACCTGGAAGTTCTGACCATGCGCCTTGCCGATCCACTGGTTCTTATCCATCGTTGTAATACAACCCGTGTCGTTCCCGATCATGACGTCCGCGTTCGCTTCCTGGCGCGCCACCTTGATCTTGCGATCCATGGTGAACGAGCGGGTAAACTCGCGCTCCGAAATGATGTGGCGGAACCCAAAACCGCAGCAGTCGTACCACGTCGAGTAGTCGATCACCTGAGCACCCAAGGCCTCGGCGATGGCAGTCCCGATCGCTGTACGGTTGCCATTCAAGGTTTCCGGGTCATACACAGCGTCCTCATGGACCATCTTGTAGTAATGGCAAGCTACGTGCATGGTCACGCGGATGTTGGACATGTCGATCGTCTGCAGCTCCGAGGCGATGCGCTTGCGCATAACGTGCACCCACTCAGAGTAATGGACGATCTCCTCAGGGATCACAAGCTTACCGTCGACGAGGCGGCCGAGTTTTCCAAGAATCTTGGTGACCTTCTCACGCAGTTCGGATGACTCGATCAGATACTTGCGAATCTCCTTGTAATTTCCGAAGGATGTTCCGCAATGGACCAGCGGGAAGAAGTGGCCGAGTTCGAAACCATGCTGCTTGCCGGACACATAGGCCTGGTGGAAATTCCGCAGAAACACCGCGGCCAGCGACTCCACGTTCCCGATGCCCGATCCGTGATAATTCCAGGCCGTGCACGAAGTCTGGTCGGTCTCGTCCAGATAGTCTTTGCCGGGGACAAAGCCGAACTTATTCATGAACCAGAGAAGCGAGGTGGGGTATCCGGGGATATTGCCGCATTGGCCACAAGATTTATGGTGCCAGAGCTGCTTTGTCGGGATCTTCTTGTCCCAGCCAAAGAGGGTCTTTACCATCTTGGGCTCGTGCTCGTCATTGATACGATGCACGATAATCTGACCGTCCTTCTCCAGCTCCCACATGTGGTCACGGATATCGTCCATGCGGTCAGCGAGATCAAGCGTGCGCCGATCGACCTGCTTACGCACCCACTCGGTGGCCTTGGCGGCGTCCGCCCCGGATAGGTTCGTCTGCTGGAAAAAGGATCCGTGGCCGGCAACTCCCTGACCATCGGTGTTGTGAAAACCAGGTTTCATCGTGCCTGCGCCTGCGCCCGCCGCCTGCGCGTTGTGATTGCCGGGGCTCTGATCTGTCGGTTTCATAGGCTATCTCCTCAGGCTCTACATTCGTCACGCTTTAGACCATAATCGAGGGCCGACCGAGCTCAGTCGTCCTTCTGGTCCTCTTGGGCTTCCAGCCAATCGCTGTAGTCCTCGCGCTTTTCGTCGATGAAGTCCTCGATCACGTCAAAGAGGTTTTCATCGACGATCTGCAACGCGTCCATCACGCCCGTCATCTCCCATATGGTATACATCTCCACCGAAGTTTTGAGAGAGACCTCCCAGGCGGTATCCGTGGTCTGAAGGGTGCGCACCGGTATCGCCTTGCGCAATATCTTGAGGTCACCCTCGACCTTCTGGATGTTCGGGCCCCAGTCCGGGAAGTGATCCGGCTGAATCATGTCCGGGGACAGCTGATTCCCGGTCGTAATCAGCTTCAGCATCACCCGTCCGAAAGGCCGGAGGACATCCTTGGCCGACTGCATACCATGCTTGATAGAGACTTCGCGCATGATGGCGATGAGGCCGCCGGGCGAATTCTTGAACGGGCAACGCGCCGCACAGGTCATGCACTGCGCGCAGGCCCAGATCTTTTCCTGCATGGCATCGTAGATTTGTTCAACGTTTTCCGTCCAGAGGAGCTGGACGATCTCGCGAGGACTGAAGTCGTAGAAGTGCGCGGCGGGGCAAGTCGCGGTACAGATACCACAGTTGAGACAGCCGTTCAGTTCGTGATCGTAACGAAAATCATTACGAATATCTTCGTAAATCTCTCGCATCTCCGCGTAAGTCGCCATTACTTGCTCCTTCGACGCTTCGGAATATTAGTAATTACTAATAATTTACTCGACAAGCCCACCGAAGTCCACTCCGGAAGACCAGTGATCGGATATCCGATAAAGACCTACATGAAAAGACAGATATCCGACTCGCCCGCAAACTCGAAGAACGTGGCGGCCCCGCCCATCTCGATGCCCGGAATGAAATCGCTGGGGTTGAACCCGAAGAGATCCACCGTCATCTGGCAGCCTATCATCTTGACATCGGCCTCGGCACAGAGGTTCCGCAGATCCTCGAGACTCGCTACGCCCTTGGACTTCATCTTCTGCTTCATCATGATCGTCATCACACTCTGCATGCCCGGCAGGGCCTGCAGAAGCACCGGCATGGGCATAGGCATGGGCATGCCTGGATTGCCGAGCGAGGTAACCTTGAGGTGATCAAGACTCTTGCGGAGGAGCTGCAGGCCGTAGAAGGTAAAAAATATCTGAACTTCGTAACCGAGGGCGGCGGCTGTAGACGCCAGGATGAAGGGCGGGTAGCCCCAATCCAACGTGCCCTTCGTAGCGATAATGGCGAGTTTCTTCGTGGTCATTGGGGGCTCCTCCTGTTGACCGTCGTCAACTATGCCTTTTTGCGGAGTACAAACGTAAATTCGCCGTTTGCCTCACCTGATTCGACAAGCTCATTTCCAGTCTGTTTGGCAAAGGCCTGGAAATCTTTGATAGCGCCCGGGTCGGTTGCCACCACCCTCAGAGTCTGGCCGCCCGTCAAGTCATTCAGCGCCTTCTTGGTGCGCAAAATGGGTAATGGGCAGTTCAGGCCGCGGGCATCCAATTCTTTATCGAAAGTCGCCATGATTTCCTCCACATTTCATACATGAATAATCTCGGTTTCGCGACGACCCGGACGATGCCATCCCGCGGTCCGCACCCATCCATGACCCCTACTCCCTATCGTACCCGCACCGCCTGCGCTACGGACTTTCGGTCCCCGCGGCCATGCGCGTCTTGCCTGCCGCCCCTATAGAGAGATTCGTTAGCTCGGGGAGACGACCGGCAAGCCGTTTCGCACCCACGCCATGATACCGCCGCGCAGGTTGTAAAGCTTATCGTGGCCTTGTTGCCGCAAATACTGACACGCCTGCGACGACCTTCCACCGGATTGGCAATAAAAGACCACCGCTTGCCCTTTGTCAAGCGTGCCTGCGCTCACGGGTAGAAGATGAAGCGGGATGGATCGCGCGCCCGGAATGGTCCCGCGCGCCACCTCGGCGGGGGTCCGGACATCGACGAGGACGAGCTTGTCGTCGCCGTCTTGTAAGAGCCTCTGAAGGTCCATGGGATCCAGGTCCTGAAATGCGACCATATACAGACGAAACCTCTCTTATGTAACAAAGTCGTGAAATACTGATGTAGCCCGGCAGCTTGCACCGTTTTGACGCGGTATGCAAGCCTCGCTAGGGCGGTTTCGGCGTTGCTCGACCCAAGGGCCCGTGCTAGAGTCCCGCGCACGCCCTGAACCGGAGGCATAAGACCTTGAAAAAAGATGATTTCAAGCCCGACACCCGCTATACAGTCGCATGGCGGGACTATGAGGGAAAGATTCGGCCGGCCAATCTCTATGTATACCGGCTCTATGAGAACTGCATGATCGCCCGCAAGACCGACCACAGCGGATTCCTGTACAAAATCGGCTACGACCAGATCCTGAAGATCGTCAAAGAAGTCGCGGTCAGCAAAGAGTTGCAATTCCGCATACCGGACGCCGTCTTGAAGGAGTCTTCTTGGACGGATCGCACTGTCATGGAGCGCTACTCCAGCTCGCCGGCGCTGGGGAAGTAAACGGGCGAACTCTGATGGGCAAACGGCTCGGGTTTGCGCTGCTTGCCCTGATCTCCTCAAACCCGGCGGCGGCCGATCTCGGCCGTCTGCCGAATCTTGGGCACCCGTCGGCAGTCGTGATGTCGCGCGCCCAACAGGCGGCCTTCGGACGCGCCTTCCTTTTGCATGCCCGCAAGACCTTTCGGTTCGTCAAGGACCAGGACGCCTTGGCCTTCGTTCGAACCCTGGGCCGGCGGCTGGTTGCGGCAAGCTTCGATCCACAGATCGATTTCCATTTCTACATTATTAAGAACCCGGTCGTAAACGCCTTCTCGGTTCCCGGAGGCTACGTCTTCATCAATAGCGGGGCCATCATGGCCGCCCGCAACGAGGACGAGCTCGCGGCCGTCATATCGCACGAGATCTCGCACGACACTCAGCGCCACATCCCGCGGCTTATCGCCATGTCTCACAAACTATCCTGGGCGGCGCTCGCCGGTATCCTGGCCGGCGCACTGCTCATGGGTACCTCGCAATTCGAGGGCGGGGCGGCGGCGATGTCCCTAAGTTCCGCGGGACTTGCCGACGAGACCCTGAAGCATGAGCGCGGCTACGAATCGGAAGCGGATCATTTTGGGCTGCGCACCATGGTGCGGGCCGGCTTTAACCCTCATGCCATGGCGGCGTTCTTCCGACGACTTAAAACCTACGATCGATTCATGAGCGTCGATATCCCGGAATCCTGGCGTAACCACCCAGCGACCGATATCCGTATCGCGGAGGCCGAAAACCTGGCGGCCCGCTACCCCGACCCCCCGATTCGCGATCGTCCCGCGTTCGACCGCTTCCAGGCCGCGCTTATTGCCGAGCAGGGCAGCCCCTACACAGCCGCTGAACGAGTAGCCGAAGACCTGAGGGGCCGACACGACCAGTCCGCCGCGGTTTACGGAAAGGCCTTGGCTGATATGCGCCTCGGACGATTCACAAAGGCCCGGCAGATCCTTGGGGCACTGATCCAGGCCTCTCCGGATACCATCGCCTACCGTACGGCCCTCGCCGACCTCTGGCGGGAAACAGGCCACTTGCGGGCCGCCGTCGGCGTCCTCGAAGAGACACGCGCCCTCCGCCCCCAAAGCCTATGGATCGGGAGACTCACGGCCCGTGCTCTGCTCGCGGCAGGCCAATCTGCCCGCGCCCATAGGCTTGTGAAGCAACTCCTGGATCGCGACCCCTACCGTGCCAACCTCTACCGCGCGCTCGCCCACATCTACGGACGGCACCACGACTATCTCCATGCGCACGAGGCCTTGGCCGAAGCCCTGTTCCTGGAGGGCAACGCCAAAGGCGCCGCCCAGGAACTGAAGCTTGCCGCCCCGTTTGCGAAGAGACCCGCCGCCCGCGGGCGCCTTCAAACTCTGAAGGTCGCGTTCAAGGAAGGCTGGAACGTCCCGCCATCGTTTCCCTGAGGCGCGGAAGCGCCGCCTCAGGGCCACGACGGACTGCGTTCCCCCAATATTCCCTTGACGCCACTACAGATCGGTCGCTATGGTTGAAGCGGCGACGATTGTCCGACGATTGTCGCAACTATAAAAACCCCAATAAAATGCTTTGAGCACTAGGAGGAAGCATGGGCACTAAGACCGCGTTACACGCGGTACGGGCAATTGCGATCGGCGCAGGCCTGCTCCTCGCGCCCCTGGCCATGGCCGCGGGCCGCGCCCCGACAGCGAAAGAATGCGCCGCGCACCCCACGGACACGGCTCAAAAAGGCGGCTGCATCGTCATCAATAGAGCGCTTGGCAACTGCATGGCTTGCCATGTCATCGCGGGAACCACTATGGATGGCAACGTCGGGCCGGCGCTACGTGATCTGCGAACACAGTTCCCGAATAAGCAGGCCTTGTTCGAGCAGATCTACGATCCCACGATGAACGACCCTCACACCGCGATGCCGCCCTTCGGCAAAGACCACATCCTGACCAAGACGCAGATCCGCGAGGTCGTAGATTTTCTTTGGACCCTATAAGACGCTCCTAAACCCTTTAAATAACAGGATGACGGTATGAACCTTCCACGCAGAACCTTTTTGAAACAGGCGTTCTCGGGTTCGGCCCTGGCGGTGGCAGCAGGCGCAGGCCTCTTGCGTCCGGGCCAGGCCCTAGCCCACACTTGGCCGACCTGGCCGCAGGCGATCTTCCATGAAAAGAAGATACCGGTGGTCTTGCATGAACTCTTCGGCCATCGGCCGATCGTTCAGGGCGGCCTGCACCTCCATGCGCCGCTCGAGGCCGAAAACGGAGCAGTGG
>NZ_JBTRWP010000021.1:0-49051 GCF_054609335.1 Acidiferrobacter sp.
GATGACTGACTGCCTGCCCGACCCGGTGACAACACCCCCCGGATCATGGTCGACTGGGGGTAGCAATCATGCCGGGCCGGACTGGCCGTACCTCTATTGTAGAGGCAGGAACATAGTAACGGGGGTGAGGAGCGGAGCACGACGCCTGCGCCTGAAAAGAAAACGAGCGTTGGAGGCGAAATCGCCTTGTATCTGGAGGCGATTCCGCCTCTCGTCACACAACGTGGGCCTAGGCGACTACCTAGGCCCGTCACGGGATTGGCTGGGGGACGAGGATTCGAACCTCGGTTAACGGAGTCAGAGTCCGCTGTCCTACCACTAGACGATCCCCCAAGAGGGATGTCTTTACCGCTTCGAGTACTGCGGCCGCTTGCGGGCCTTGTGGAGACCCACCTTCTTGCGCTCCACCTCGCGCGCATCGCGCGTAAGGAAGCCGGCGCGGCGCAAAGTCGAACGCAGCGATTCGTCATAGGCGAGCAAGGCGCGCGAGATGCCATGCAGCACGGCACCGGCCTGACCGCTTGGGCCGCCGCCGCGCACATTCACACGGACATCAAATTGATTCTCGGTCTCGGTGACCGCGAATGGCTGGCGCACCAGAGTCCGCGAGGTCTCGCGCCCGAAATACTCGTCGACGGGCCGGTTGTTGACCAAAAACGCGCCCTTTCCACGGCTCAAGTACACACGCGCATTGGCGGACTTGCGCCGTCCCGTCCCGTAATGCTTGGCTTCGGCCATATCGCTTCCTTATACCTTTCTCAATTCGAGCGGCTTGGGTTGTTGCGCCGCGTGCTCATGGGTAGTGCCCGCAAAAACCTTCAACTTACGCAGCATCTGGCGCCCGAGCGGCCCCTTGGGCAGCATGCCGCGCACCGCCGCCTCGATCACCTCTTCGGGCGCGCGCTGCTTCATTTCCGTGAAGGTGTGGGTCTTCAGTCCGCTCTGATACCCCGAGTAGCTGTGGTAGAGCTTGTTCTGGGCCTTGCGGCCGGTCACCTGGACCTTTTCCGCATTCACCACGACGATATAGTCGCCGGTATCCACATGCGGCGTGAACTCGGGCTTGTGCTTGCCCCGCAGACGACGGGCGATCTCGGTCGCGAGTCGCCCCAATACATGATCCGTGGCGTCGACGACAAACCAGTCGCGCCTTACTGTCTCTGACTTAGCCGTGAAGGTCGTCATGGAAATTGTTCCGAGGCGAAGAGTACGAAGGGCCGCATGGTACGGAGGAGCGGACGCGCTGTCAACGTTTCGCGTGCCTCTGGCGGTTGACCCGGTCGCTGTTTGTGGTATATAGGGGGGAGAAAAAAAGAAGGCGTGGGGTTAACCACGCCTTGAACCACCACTAGGAGGATGGAGGAGCCGGTACACAGATCGGGCTTGGTGGGCCCGATCTGAAAGAAGCATATAATTATTATCTAATATGGTCCCCTGCTTGTCAAGGGGACGTTTTCCGTCTTGCTTACTGAGACTGCGGGGGTGAGGCTTGGTTCCCCACCCCCGCCGATTATTCGTCCGGGTCGAGCCGTAGACGCAACACCGGTTTGCCACCGATGACGTGCTGCTCCAGGATCTCGTCAATATCCTCCTGATCCACGTAGGTGTACCATACGCCCTCCGGATAGATGACCAGGACCGGCCCTTCCTCGCAACGATCCATGCAGCCTGCGGTATTGATGCGCACACCCTCCCGGCCGGCAAGACCCAGCGCCTTGATGCGTTGTTTCGCATAATCACGCAAAGCGCGCGCGTCCTGCTGCTGACAGCAGCGCCGACCGTCGGATCGCTCATTGGTGCAGAAAAAGACGTGCCGTTTATAGTACAAGAGGTCCTCCATGCCGCCTTCGGGTAATGATCAATCGAACGACAAGGCCATACCCGCGCGCGCCGCTGCCCTGCGGGCCGCCGCCGATCGCTGTGTGGCCTGCGGCCTATGCCTGCCCCACTGCCCCACCTATAGCGACAGTCTAAACGAAAACGAATCACCCCGCGGGCGAATCGCCCTGCTGCGGGCGACGGCCGAGGGCGTCTTGAAGGCCACGCCCACCGTCGTCGCCCATATCGACCGCTGCCTCGGCTGCCTGGCCTGCGAATCGGTCTGCCCAAGCCGCGTGGAGTACGCCACGATCCTGAAAGAAGGCCGCGCCCTTCTCGCCCGGGAAGGCGCCACATCGTGGCGCGCGTGGCTACGCCGCACGCTGATACGCTCAGTCGATCTCCCCGGGGCGATCGCCACCACTTACGCCGCCGCGCGCCTCATCTCACGGCTGCCCTGGCCCCACACGCGGCGAGGGCCTCAGGCCACGGCGCTGCGCGGACTACCCGCGCGGCCACGCCCGCCTCTCGCCCCGACCGAAGAGGCGGATCACGCCGATGTGGCGCTCTTTCTCGGATGCACGGCTGACCTCGATCGGGCCACCCTGAACGCGGCGATCCGTGTCCTGCAGGCAAGCGGCCAACGCGTCCATATCCCCCGCGACCAGGGCTGTTGCGGGGCGCTCGCCGCCCATGCCGGACTCGCCGATCGAGCCCATCGCCAAGCCCTACGCAATCTGCGCGCCTTCAGGGGCCCGGCCCCGGCGCTCGTAGCCATCGCCTCCGGCTGCGCCGCGGAACTGCGAGACTACGACCCGGACACCTTCGCCCGGTTCCCGGAGGTATTCGACATCCATCGCTATCTTGTCGAAAAAACCGACCTCGACCGCCTGAAGCTCCGACCTTGGCCGCGGACCATCGCCGTGCACGACCCCTGTTCCTTGCGCAACGCCCTGAAGGGTGAGCGCTTCGTATACGAACTCCTGAAGCGCATCCCCGGGGTCCGGATCATCGAGTTGCCGGGCAACGGAACCTGCTGCGGGGCGGCCGGCGACTATTTCCTGCGGGAACCTAAGCGCGCGCAGGCCCTGGCCGCCACCAAGGCCGCGGCGGCGGCCGCAAGCGGCGCCGATATCATCGTGTCGGCCAACATCGGATGCGCCTTGCACCTATCCGCGCAGCTCGCCCAGGCGGAGTGTGCGCTGCCGGTCTTGCATCCCCTCTTGGTCCTGGACCAACAACTCCCGCCATCGCCCAACGCATGTTAAAGTGGGGTCCATGAGAATGTTCACGCTTGCCGATCGCATCGTAGATCAGCTCGACCAGGGCCTGAAGGCCATGCTGGTGGCACCCCCCGCAGACTCCTACCCGGAGACCGTCCCCCGCGAACAAGAGGACTTGTCGGCGGAAGATCGCGTCTTGGGCGGGCGCCTTATGCGAGTGAACCACGCCGGCGAGGTCGCGGCCCAGGCGCTCTATCAAGGGCATGCCCTGTGCGCACGCGACCCCAAGACTCACGCGACCATGCGGGCGGCCGGCCGCGAGGAGCTTTTGCATCTCCATTGGACCGGGGCGCGCATCAAGGAATTGAAGACGCACCGCAGCTACCTTACGCCCGTGTGGTATGCGGGGGCGTTCACCATCGGGGCGGCCACCGCTCTGTTCGGGGACAAGTTGAGCCTGGGCTTCGTCGCCGAGACCGAACGCCAGGTCGTCGAACACCTGCAAGGCCACCTCGGGCGGCTTTCGGTCGCCGACCAGAAGACCCGGGCCATCATCGAGCACATGGCGGCCGATGAGGCACGCCATGCGACCTCGGCCATGGAGGCCGGGGGGCGCCCGCTGCCGCTGCCAGCACGACTTGCGATGCGGCTTGCGGCGCGGGTCATGACCAAGACCGCCTTCTGGATCTAGCGGTCGGAGACTCGCCCCGCGGCCGGACGCAAGGCCTGCGGCGGAAGGTAGATCAGCTGCACCAGCACCCCCCCGGGGTCCTTGCAATAGAGACTGCGCGATCCATCCCGGTGCGTACGCGGCGCAGCCGCGATCGGCACCGCTGCCACCTGCAACCGCTCATGCCAAGCATCAACCTCATCCGGGGTCGCGACCGAAAAACCGATATGATCGAGGGCGCCACCCGACTGTGGCGTGCCCCTATGGAGGGCAAGATTGTCGGTCCCCGAGGACAGGTAGACATTATCGGGGTCCGGACGCCAGACGACCGCAAGACCGAGCACGCCTTCATAAAACGCCTCGCAGGCCTCGATATCGGCACACACGAGCGCCACATGATTGAGATGCAGGCGCCCAAGAGCGCCCGAGCGGGCACCGTTACTCGACATCCACGATCTCGAACGAATGACTGATTTCGGCGGTCTTACCGAGCATGATGGAGACCGAACAGTACTTCTCCGCGGACAGACGGATGGCGCGCTCCACGGAAGCCTCCTTGAGGTCGCGACCACTGACCACAAAGTGCACATGCACGCGGGTGAAGACCTTCGGGTCCTCCTCGGCGCGCTCAGCCTCTAGACGCGCCGTGCAGCCGCGCACATCGGCGCGCCCCTTGCGCAGGATATGCACCACATCGAAGGAGGTGCAGCCGCCCATGCCGAGCAGGACCAGCTCCGTGGGTCGCGGACCGAGATTGCGCCCCCCATGATCTGGCGGCCCATCCATCGCAACTCGATGTCCACTCTCCGTGGTCCCCGTAAAGGCGACCTCACCATCCCACTCAACGACTGCCTTCATGCGCCCACCCCTCGAACAATTCACCAAGCCTCGCGCCGGGGTCGGGCGCGACCATGAAGGCCTCACCTACAAGAAATCCCCTTAGTCCGGCGTCTTTCAGGCGCGCGACCTCGCTTGGTCCGAGAATCCCGCTCTCCGTCACTACAAGACGTCCCGGCGGCACAAATCCTACCAACTCCAGCGTCCGATCTATGCTTGTAAAGAACGTCCGCAAATCGCGATTGTTGATACCAAGCAGCCCGCCTGGGAGTGTAAGCGCGCGCTCGAGCTCGGGGGCGTCATGCACCTCGATCAAGGCATCCAAGCCATAGGCCCGCGAGGCCGCGAACAGTTCATGTAGCGCGCCATCATCCAGGGCGGCGGCGATCAAAAGGACACAATCGGCACCCATCGCGCGCGACTCGGCGATCTGATAACTGTCGATCATGAAATCCTTGCGCAACACAGGCAGGGCGCATGCCGCGCGCGCTTGCGCAAGATCGTCTGGACGGGCCCCAAAATAGCCCTCGTCGGTCAAGACGGAAAGTGCCGCCGCCCCGGCGCGCTCATAGGCGCGCGCCACCGCCGCCGGCTCCAGGTTCGCCCGCAACACGCCGCGACTGGGCGAGGCACGCTTCATCTCCGCGATCACAGCGGGCCGTCCCGATGCGACCGCACGGCTCAAGGCATCAATGAAGCCCCGCGCCGGCGTCTGCGCGCGGATCTCGCTTTCGAGATCAGCGAGGGACCGGTGCGTGCGTGCGCGGCCCACCTCCTCACGCTTGTCGGCCAAAATACGTGCCAGCACCTCGTTCATGCGAAGTTCTGCGTGAAGGCCGCGAACTCGCGCAACTTGGCCGCCGGCAGACCTTGGGCGAGGAGCTCCCGCGCACGCACCACTCCGGTCCGCATATCGGTGGCGATACCCGCCACATACAAGGCCGCCCCCGCGTTCAGGGCGACTGCGACCATGGCCGGACCCGCGTCGCCGCCCGCGAGCACGCGCTCAAGGATACGGAGGCTTTCGCTCGCCGACTCAACCTTGAGCGCACCCAGGTCCCCGGAGGGGAATCCGAAGTCGCCGGGCGTCACCCGATAGCGACGGAGCCGGCCGTCCTGCATTTCGCACACCTCGGTCGGCGCCGCCGGACTGATCTCGTCGAGGCCATCATCGGAGTGCACGACCAGCGCGTGACAGGCGCCTAGCCCCGCGAGCGCCTCCGCGAACGGCCCAAGCAGCGCCTCGGAGAAGACACCCACAAGCTGGCGGCGGGCGCGCGCGGGATTGGTGAGCGGCCCCAGAAGATTGAAGAGGGTGCGCACGCCGAGCTCCTTGCGGGCCGCCGCGGCATGACGCATCGCCTCGTGATGGCGCGGCGCGAAAAGGAAACCAACGCCCACCTGGTTGATGCAAAGAGCCACCTGCTCGGGGGTAAGGGCGAGGTTGGCACCCGCCGCCTCGAGCACATCGGCGCTCCCCGAGCGGCTCGAGACCGAACGGTTGCCATGCTTGGCCACCCGGGCGCCCGCGCAGGCACACACGAGGGCGGTAGCGGTCGAGATATTGAATGTCGATGCCCCGTCACCCCCGGTGCCGCAGGTGTCAATCAAGTGGTCGGTGTCGGTCACCGCCACCGATGTCGACAGATCGCGCATGACTTGGGCGGCGGCTACAATCTCCTCGACGGTCTCACCCTTGACTCGTAGCCCCATGAGGAAGGCGCCGATCTGGGCCGGCGTCGCGGCGCCGCTCATGACGATCGATAAGGCCTCCCGCATCTCGCCTGCGGCCAGATCGTGGCCCGCAGCCAAACGCGCAAGCGCGTGAGTGAGACCACTCACGACCGCTCGCCGCGCAGGAAATTTTCGAGAAGGGTGTGGCCGTGTTCGCTTAGAATCGACTCCGGATGGAACTGCACACCCTCCACCGGCCACCACTTGTGGCGCAACCCCATGATCTCGCCGTCGTCCTCGCTTACGGCTGTGACCTCCAAACACTCCGGGAGATCATCTTGGGCCACCACGAGCGAATGGTAGCGGGTCGCCGTGAAGGGGTTGGGCAGGCCGCGGAAGACGCCTTCCCCCTTATGCACAATGGCCGAGGTCTTGCCGTGCATCACCCGTCCGGCGCGCACCACACGGCCGCCGAAGGCCTGCCCTATACTCTGATGACCAAGACAAACGCCCAGCAAAGGGATGTGTTCGCCAAAGCGCATAATGAGGTCAAGGGAGATACCCGCCTCATTCGGCGTACAAGGCCCCGGCGATATGACGATGCGCTCTGGCGCCAGGCGCTCAATCTCGTCTAGGGTGATCTGGTCGTTGCGCGCCACCCGCACCTCCTGACCGAGCTCGCCCAAGTACTGCACGAGGTTGTAGGTGAACGAATCGTAGTTGTCGATCATCAGCAACAAAGGCGCTCTATCTCCTTGTCAAACATGCGCTTATGTGGCGACCACGGAATCCGATGCCCATCAGGCCTTTCGATGATCTCGTGGTTCGCTGGCACTACGCGAAAACTCCGGCATTGTGCCAGACGCACGGGCACTTCGTCGATCAATTGGCGGCGCAGAGGGCTTTAGGGGCACCGGAATCTCGTCCCCCTTCGGCAGGCCAAGGCCCGGCGGTGGGCTCCTTGCGCAACGCAGAGGCCAAGCGGCGTCTTTGGGCCCCGATCGGGCCTCGTTTCGTCGCGGCAGGGGGTCTTTTGGCGCCAAGGGCCAAAGTTGACGCGGGGGCACCATCCCGGAAGGCCGCAAGCCGGATCGGCGGGCGGCAGTGGGACGGGCCCGGCGCGCCGGGGGTTAAGAGCCGGGCGCCTCCCTCGCAAAACCCCGGGCGCAGCGGCCCGAGGGGACGCCGGGACCGAACCCGGAGGCGGATTGCGCAGCGGGTCCTGGTCCCGTAGGGACGAAGGGGTATCATTGATCGTGACGCCAGAGAGGCGCTCATGCTTGGGGTGTACAATGAATTGTGCGTACACTTTGGGATCGACGACCTCGTCCCGAGTCAGCGCGAGGGGACGGATTGAGGTCGATCCGCCATGGGCCCGTCGATTCGCGGCCACTGCGATCGGCGCGCACTATCTCATTGACCGCCGGCACTCCATGGCAAGGGAGCGGCCGGGCTATCGGGAGTAAAGCGGTATGCTGGAAGCGGGCGCGCATAGATCACCGGCAACAACCGCCCGGTGGCGACGGGCAAAGGAAGCTCTTTGCCGCGCTTGCCGATACGCTTGTCCCCTACTATTACATCCCGGTGGCTTGGAGCACAAATGAAGTGTGTTGATGATTTCCGATGGCGGATCGGCACGAAGGAGCTGATACCCATCATGACCGGCGGAATGGGCGTCGATATCTCCACCGCGGAGCTATCACTCACCGCAGCGCGCCTGGGCGGAATTGGACACATTTCCGATGCCATGGTGCCGACCGTGTCCGACCGGCGCTTCAAGACCCGGTTTGTGAGGGAAAAACAGAAAAAGTACAAGTACAACGTCCTAAACCAGGACAAGTCGGACGTGAAGTTCGATCTCGAACGACTGGCCGAGGCCACCAAGCTGCATGTAGGCCGCACCATGGAGGCGCGACAGGGTGAAGGCCTGATCTTTATCAATTGCATGGAAAAACTGACCATGGGCAGCCCGCGCGAGACACTGCGCGTGCGACTATCCGCGGCGATGGACGGGGGCATCGACGGCATCACGCTGAGCGCAGGGCTACATCTGGGCTCGCTCGCGCTGGTAGCGGATCACCCACGCTTTCGTGACGTGAAGTTCGGCATCATCATTTCCTCGCTACGGGCACTGGTGCTGTTCCTGCATAAGAGCGTGCGCCTAAACCGCCTGCCGGATTACATCATCGTTGAGGGCCCGCTGGCGGGCGGGCATCTCGGTTTTGGCTTGGACTGGGCGCAGTACGACCTGAAGACGATCGTAGGCGAGGTTCACCGGTATCTCGGCGAGAAAGGGTTGGCTATCCCACTGATCCCAGCCGGCGGCATCTTCACAGGCACCGACGCTGTGGAATTCCTGGAAGCGGGGGCGGCCGCGGTGCAGGTCGCGACACGCTTTACGGTCACCAAAGAGTGTGGCCTGCCGGACAAGGTGAAACAGGAGTACTTCAAGGCCCGAGAAGAAGACATCGAGGTCAACCTGACCTCCCCCACGGGCTATCCCATGCGCATGCTCAGCAATAGCCCCTCCATCGGCGCTGGTATTCGCCCCAACTGCGAGGCGTACGGCTATCTGCTAGATGCATCGGGTCATTGCGCCTACATAGACGCCTATAACCGCGAGGTCGACAAACATCGCGACGTCGAACACATATCCGTGCCGGACAAGACCTGCCTATGTACCCACATGCGCAACTACGATTGCTGGACCTGCGGGCACTACACGTATCGGCTGAAGGACGCCACACGCCGATTGCCGGATGGATCCTATGAGATGTTGGATGCGGCCCACGTGTTCCGCGACTATCTCTATAGCGTGGATCATCAAATCATGCTGCCCGACAGTTATCGGCAAACGATGCCGGCGCAGGAGTAGAGACCGGCAAGGTCTCAATGGACCACGATCCCGCGCCCTGACCCGGCGCGCGGCCCACCCCGCCGTCAGGGGGCCGCGCGGCCCTTTAAGGCGGAGGGACGCCAGTCGATCATAAGGATCATCGGTCGGTCGCTCGCGGCGTCGTGTTCGTGGACTCGTGGGTCTTGTCGCGCGGCCCGAAGCCGGACGCCGCAAGCTCCGCGGCCTTGATCATGGCCCGCGCCTTGTTCATGGTCTCTTCCCACTCGCGCTCAGGGACCGAATCCGCAACGATCCCCGCGCCAACCTGCAAAAACAACCGACCGTTGCGCAGGACGGCCGTGCGGATCGCGATCGCCATATCCATATTGCCGTTCCATCCCACATAACCCACGGCGCCCGCATAGAGTCCGCGCTTGACAGGCTCCAGTTCGTCGATGATCTCCATGGCGCGCACCTTGGGGGCGCCGGTGAGGGTGCCCGCTGGGAATGTCGCGCGCAACACGTCGAAGGCATCGAGACCCGGGCGCAGACGCCCTGTGACGTGCGACACCAGATGCATGACGTGCGAGTAGCGCTCAATGGTCATCTGGTCGGTGACGGCCACACTCCCCGTCTCCGCCACCCGTCCCACATCGTTGCGACCGAGGTCCACAAGCATCACGTGCTCGGCCCGCTCCTTGGGATCAGCGAGCAACTCGGCGGCCAAGGCCGCATCCCGCCGCTCATCCTGGCTGCGCGGACGGGTGCCCGCGATCGGCCGCACCGCCACCTCACGGTCCTCCAACTTCGCCAGGATTTCGGGCGAGGACCCGACGACATGGAAGTCGCCAAGGTCGATGAGGTACATGTAAGGGGATGGGTTGACGCGGCGCAACGCCCGATAGAGATCGAGCGGCGTAAAGGCCGCCTTCGCCGACAATCTTTGCGACAGCGCGACCTGCATGATGTCGCCGGCCGCGATGTATTCGCGCGAGCGCCCAACCGCCGCCTCGAAACCCGCTTTCGTGAATCCCGACACAAAATCGCCTTCGCAAACCGGCTCGGCTGACGCGGGCAGGAACATCGGGGCCTCGAGCGGCTCGCGCAGGATGCCTTCAAGCTCGTCCAGGCGACGCAAGGCCTGGGCGCGGCCCTCGGCCCCCGCGGCCTCATCGACATGCACCACGAGCGACAAGGTGCCGCGCAGGTTGTCAAAAATCACCACCTCCTCGCTCAGAAGAAACAGCGTATCTGGTCCCCCGATCTCATCGGGCTTCGAGTTTTCGCCCAGGGTCGGCTCGATGTGGCGCACAGTCTCGTACCCGAAATATCCGACCAGACCGCCGTGGAACTTAGGCAGCGCCGGATCCGACGCGACCTGAAAGCGGGACTTGAAGGCCCTGATGGTCGTGAGGATGTCGTCAGTCTGTCCGCGCTCGACGACAAGCCCGTCGCGCTCGACTGTGACGTCGCGTCCGAACAGGCGCACACAAATCCGCGCCGGCAGTCCGATTAACGAGTAACGCCCCCACTTCTCGCCCCCGTGCACGGATTCCAGCAAATAGGAGTACGGCCCCTGGGCAAGCTTCAGGTAACAGCTCAAGGGGGTATCGAGGTCGGCCAAGACCTCGCGGATGACGGGGACGAAGCGGCCGCCTACCGCATCAAATGTCAAACTGCGCTTTTCTGGCATGACGTCTATTCCTCAAGGGGTCCGGGTTCATCATGGTTCCCTCAAGGCGCCATCGACGGCCAAGGCGCGTCATGGCATGGCCTTCGAGAGCAGGAAGCGCCCCTCGAAGCGGAAGAAATTACGGATGTCGGCAAAGGTCGGCGTAATCGCTGCCGCGCCCAAGGCCGTCAAGTCGACGCCGTGATGGTAACCGTAAGCCACCGCGACCGCGGGTATCTCGGCGGCCTTCGCCGCGCGCATGTCGTTGCCCGAGTCCCCGATCAGTGCGACCCCGTCGCGCGCCACGCCGAGGCGCTCGCAGGCCACCACAAGCGGCAAGGGATCAGGCTTCACGCGCGCAACCTCGTCACCGCTCAAGATGACATCGAAAAACGCGGCAATCCCCAAGGCCCTCAAGAGCGGTCTCGTGAAACGTCCCGCCTTGTTGGTCACGCAGGCCATGCGGAAGCCATCGGCCCTGAGGGCCGCCAGGGTCTGCGCCACGCCTGGGTACAGGAGGCTGCGATCCGCCACATGCGCCTCGTAATAATCGCCGTAGAGCGCCTGCGCCTCCTCGAAAAGCACCGGATCCGGTTCCCCGAACCGCTCCCCCGTGAGGGCCCGCTTGATGAGCCGGGGGACGCCGTCGCCGATCCAACTGGCGACCGTCGCCTCATCCTCAGGCGGGCGCCCGAGCGTCTGCAACATGTGGTTGGCCGCCAAAGCTAGATCCGGCGCCGTATCCACCAAGGTACCGTCCAGATCAAACAGGAGCCCCGCCGTAAGGAAGGTGGTCATGCCTTGGAGAGCTCCTCGCGCATCTTCTGGATGGTGGCTCGGTAATCCGAGGTTCCGAAGATCGCGGACCCGGCCACGAAGGTATCGGCCCCCGCCGCGGCGATCTCGCGTATATTGTCGATTTTCACGCCGCCATCGATCTCGAGGCGGATCGGCCGGCCGCTCGCATCGATCAGCTTGCGCGCGGCGCGCAGCTTGTCGAGGGCGGAGCGGATGAAGCTCTGGCCGCCGAAGCCCGGGTTGACGGACATAATGAGGATCATGTCGACCTTGTCCATCACGTAATCGAGATAAGAGAGCGGTGTCGCGGGATTGAACACAAGGCCGCATCGGCAACCGCTGTCCTTGATCAAGCCCAGGGTCCGATCGACGTGCTCGCTCGCCTCCGGGTGGAACGTAATATAAGTCGCGCCGGCCTTCACAAAGTCCGGAACGAGGCGATCGACGGGCTTCACCATGAGGTGCACGTCGATATCCGCCTGCACCCCATTCTTGCGCAGCGCCTCGCAAACAAGCGGCCCTATCGTCAGGTTGGGTACATAATGGTTGTCCATGACATCGAAGTGGACCATGTCCGCGCCCGCGGCGAGCACGGTATGGACCTCCTCGCCGAGCCTAGCGAAGTCAGCCGAAAGAATCGATGGTGCAATCTTGAAGTCGCGCATGAATGGCCCCAAAGCTAAAGTCGGCAATGTACCCGATAGCGCGTCGATTTGCAGCACCTGCCGCGGCGCTCGACTCAGCGTGAGGGCTCGCCTATGGTTTTCCTAGTGGGCGCCCGAATCCCCGAGCCGAGCCGGCCAGGCGATCCCTGGGGCCGCCCGCGCGCCACCCCAGGGATCGCGGCAAAACCCCCGGAGGACCCGCTTGCGCAAGCGGCCTCCCCGTTACCATGAACCCGGATCGGGCGCTTTAGATGCGCGCTTCGAGTCCCAGGCAGAGGTCGAGTGATGACAGAAGCACCGCAACCATGCGTACTCCTCATATTTGGAGCCACAGGCGACTTGGCGCGGCGCAAGCTCGTGCCCGCGCTCTTCCGGCTCCACGCCAAGGGCTTGCTCCCCAAAGGCTTCGCCATCCTGGGGGCCAGCCGCAAACCCTTGTCCCATGACCAGTTCCGGGCGCTCATGCGCGAGGCCTGCGCCAGCTTCTGCGCGACCCCGCCGAGCGACGAAGAATGGCGCGACTTCGCCGGCTGCCTCTACTACGAGGCCGGCCACTTCACGGATCAGACCCTGTTCCAGCGCCTGAATATGTCGCTGCGCGAGATCGATCACCGTCATGCCACCGAAGGCAACCGCATCTTCTACCTAGCCACACTGCCGAGCAGCTACCCCCTGCTCGTCAGACAGCTCAATGGCGCGGAGATGATCAACAAGGTGGATGACCGGCCGTTTACGCGGCTCATCGTCGAAAAGCCCTTTGGTCGGGATCTAGACAGCGCCATTGCCCTGAATGACGAGATTTCGACTGTGTTTCGGGAAGACCAGGTCTATCGGATAGACCATTACCTTGGCAAGGAGACGGTGCAGAATATCCTGGTCTTTCGGTTCGCCAATGCCATATTCGAGCCCCTCTGGAACCGCATCCACATCGACCATGTGCAGATCACGGCGGCCGAAACCCTGGGTATCGAGGGGCGCGGTGGCTACTACGAGGAGAGCGGTGTGCTGCGGGACATGGTGCAAAATCACCTCCTGCAGGTCTTGAGCCTGATCGCCATGGAGCCGCCGTTAACGTTCGACGCCGACGCCGTACGTGATAAGAAGAGCGAGGTATTCCGGGCGCTTAGGCGGCTTGTCGATCCGGGCGATATCCTGACGGCCACCGCGCGCGGCCAATACGGTCAGAGCCCGGACGGCGCCCTCAAGGCCTACCGCGAAGAACCTGGGGTCGACCCCCAATCCACGGTCCCGACCTATGTCGCACTGCGCGTGTTCGTCGACAATTGGCGCTGGCAAGGCGTGCCTTTCTATATCCGGACGGGCAAGGGTCTACGGCACTCCTCGACCGAGGTCGTGATCCAATTCCGCCAGATCCCCTTCTGCCTGTTTGGGCAGGACGAGGTCTGCTCCCGCATCGAGCCGAACCGCCTCGTGCTGCGCATCCAGCCCTACGAGGGCATCAGCCTGGGCTTTGGCATCAAGGCCCCCGGCAACGAGGCTCACGTGGATTACGCGCGCATGCGCTTTGCCTATGGAAACCATTACGATGGCGAGATGCCGCTCGCCTATGAACGGCTTCTGACCGATGCCATGCGCGGCTATGCGGCGCTCTTCGCTCGACGCGACTCAGTGGAAGAGGCGTGGCGTTTTGTGACACCCATCTTGAACGTCTGGGCTGAACACCCAGCCACAGACTTCCCCAACTACGCCTCGGGCAGTGATGGGCCCCACGGCGCCGATGCGCTCATACGCGCCGACGGCCGGGCGTGGCATCCCCTGGATCCTCCGGTGCCGTCATCATGATCTTCACTGTCGCCGATGACGCCGACAGCCTGGCCCAAGCGCTTGCCGACCGCCTCATCGTCGAAGCCCAGGCCGCCTGGGCCCATGCGCGCCCCTTGCGGATCGCGCTCTCGGGAGGGTCCACCCCGCGCCGCCTCTATGAAGAGCTCGGGCGGCGCGCCGCCACGCTGCCCTGGCAAGCGCTCGAAATCTTCTTCAGCGACGAACGTGCGGTAGGCCCGCAGGACAGCGCCAGCAATTACCGTCTCGCCTACCTGCCTTGGCTCTCTCAGGCCCCACCCGGTGCCCTCATCCATCGCATCCCGGGCGAGCTCGGCGCGCAAGCTGCCGCCTATGCCTACGAGGATATCCTCCAGCGGGCAGCGGGCGCAGGTCGCGATCTCGACATCGTCTTGCTGGGCGTGGGGGCCGACGGCCACATCGCCTCGCTGTTCCCAGGCGCCCCGCTCATCACGACAAAACTCGCGCAAGCAGTGGAGGCGACGCCGGAGCGCCAGGCTCGCATCACCCTGACCTTGCCGGCCCTCGTGGCCGCGCGCCGGCGCATCCTCTTGGCCGAGGGGACCCACAAAGCGGACGCCTTGCGGGCAAGTCTCGCCCCGCACGCCGACACCCCGCTCGCTCGTCTCCTCGCGCAGGCGCCCGTCGAGTTCTGGCTGGACCGCGCGGCGGCACAGGCGCTGTGCCCACCGCCTTAAGCGTTAAAAACCGCCGTGATGCCGGTCGTTCAAGCCGACCCGCACGCGGAACACCGTCGCATGGTGGGGCATGTTCTTTGTGAAGGGCGGATAGCGACGGCTGCGAACCGCGGCCCGCGCCGCACGATTCACAAGACCTATGCCGCTCGAGCGCACGATCCGCACCCATAACAAGCGACCGCTCGGGGTCAACTCAAAGGCCACGAGCGCCTTACCCGACAAGCCGAGCGCCGTGACCCGAGGAGGCACGACCAGGCCCCTCTGTATACGCGTCCGCAACATCACCGCATAGCGATCCACGGCCTGCGCCGCCACGGCAGGCGCGGGCGGCGGCACAGGTGTCGGCACGCGACGCACGGGTTTGGGGGGAGGCGGCTGCTTCTTGACCGGCACGGCCAAGGGAACCGGACGCCGATGCACGACCGGCGGCCGCGGCTTGGGCTTAGGCATGGGATGGGGCCTTTGGTGCACGACCGGCCGCGGCTTGGGCACCACC
This sequence comes from Acidiferrobacter sp., assembly GCF_054609335.1. Lineage (NCBI taxonomy): Bacteria > Pseudomonadati > Pseudomonadota > Gammaproteobacteria > Acidiferrobacterales > Acidiferrobacteraceae > Acidiferrobacter > Acidiferrobacter sp. Next base: position 15,191 of record NZ_JBTRWP010000021.1, read on the forward strand.
TGCGGCGGCGGGGGTTTCGGCACGACCCGCGGCGGTGCCGGCAAGGTCACGAAATGCACGGCCATGGGCTTGCGATGCAGCCCCAGGGTCTTAGGGGGGTGCGCCGGCAACACGATTAACCATGCGCCCAGTAGCAGGCCTTCGAGGGCGATCGCCGCCAGTGCAGCGCGCCCAAAGGAAGACCGGGCCGGGGCGTCTGCCCGGGCGGGCGACAGCAGGGAAGCGTTCATAAAGTCGTCCTCGTGACCCTCAAGATCTGTGCGCGGCTATGCCTATATTCGCCACGCCGGCCTTGCGAGCGATGTTCATGACCGCGACGAAGTCCTGAAAGGGCAGGGCCTTGGATGCGGCTATGGTGACATCGGGACGCCGGCCGCCTGCCTGCCGCGCCAGCAGTTGCGCAAGCGCCGCCCGACGCACCACATGCCCTTGGACATGGATGGCGCCATTGGCCGTCAAGCTGATCAAGACCTGCGGCCGGGGTAGGGTCTTCGCACGGCTCGCCTGCGGCAAGGCGAGCCCCAATCCCTGGTCCGGAATCATGCGCAACGTCAGGATCATAAAAAAGATCAACAAGAAGAACATAACGTCGATCATGGGAATGAGCTCGATGCGCCCCTTCTTGGTCTCGAAATAGCTCATCTTCATGACGATTTCGCCATCGCCGAACGTGGCGCCCCGCGGCCCGCGACCGACTCGTCATCCGTCACGATCAAAACCGGGGCGCCATCCATGCGGTTTAAGAGCATGGTCTTTACGATATCGAGCTGATGCAGGACGACACGGACCTTGTTGTTCAGGCCATTGAAGGCGAGCAGGCCGGTCATGGCCACAAATAAGCCGGACGCCGTGGCGACCAAGGCATCGGCGATGCCGCCGGTCACGGCGGCCGGCGGGTGGCCGGGCTGCGACAGCACCGAGAATGCATGGAACATGCCCACAATGGTCCCGAAAAGTCCAAGCAGCGGGGCCAAAGTCACAATGGTATCGAGCATCCAGAGCCGCTTGTCCAGGGCCGGGGCCAGACGCAGAGTGGCCTCGTCCAGACGATTCGCCAACTGGGTTCCATTCGTCACCCCCCAGTGACGGGCCGCGATATCCAGGAGAACCGACTCCGGAAGGCCCGGGGCCTGGGCAGCGAGGGCCGACAGTTGGGCGCGGGTCGTCTCTTTGCAGGCCCCGAACTTCTCGACGAGCCCATTGCCCTCGAGCAGGGTGCGCCGCAGATACCACGAACGATCGATGATGACGGCCAAAGCGACCGTCAGGATGACGACCATGAGATAGAGCACGCCGTCCGAGTAGTTCGCGAGGTGAATCAGGTAGTGAATGGTCATCGTCAGTCCTCCGTAGAGCGCCTAGAGTGGGGCCTGCATATGACCTGCGTTTGGCGCAACCATGACAGTATGGTGACAAGGGACGCGCAGTGGGGGAGCCGGAACACGCGGTGAACACCCCTATGGCGCCCGGGCCACACGTCGGGCGCCATAGGGGCGCCTGAGCGAGCGCATGCCCTGGCCGCTCGCCCCCTCAAGAACGGCAGCCAGGGCGCAGCGCCAATTGACAGGGACCGCCGACTTGCGTATGAGAGGGGGGTTTAACCTGAGGCGATCTCTTATCATGTCCTACCTGATTGCGCTCCACGGACTGCTCGCCGTTATCTGGGTCGGAGGCATGTTCTTCGCGTACATGATCTTGCGGCCCGCCGCCCAACCCCTCGAGACCCAGCAGCGGCTCTCCCTGTGGGCACGCACCTTCGGGGGCTTTTTCCCATGGGTGTGGGGCGCCGTCCTCATAGTGCCTCTGACCGGTTACATCGTGGCGATCATGCGTTTCGGGGCCATGGCGGCCCTACCCATGTACGTCAACGTCATGCAGGGGCTCGGAATCCTCATGGTCCTGCTCTACCTCCATGTCTTTTTCGCCCCCTACCGGCGTCTGCGCCGCGGGGTCGAGAGCGGTGACTTCGTCAAGGCCGGCCACGCGCTCGCGCAGATCCGGCAACTGGTGGCGATCAACATGGTGCTCGGACTTATCACCATCTTCGTGGCCCTGGTCGGGGCCAACTGAGCGGGCCTCGGTTCTGTTAGCATAATCCGTTTTCTCGGGACTCTTCCATGGCGCGTCCGTCACCCACGAACCCTCAGGTCGGCTTTGTGAGCCTAGGCTGCCCCAAGGCGCTAGTCGACTCCGAACAGATCCTGACCAGACTGCGCAGCGAGGGCTACGATACGGCGGCCTCCTACCAGGACGCCGACCTCGTGATCATCAACACTTGCGGCTTCATAGACGCAGCTGTTGAAGAGTCGCTCGACGCCATAGGCGAGGCGATGAAGGATAACGGCCGCGTGATCGTGACGGGCTGCTTGGGCGCGAAGGCGGATGTCATCCGGGCACACTACCCGGAGGTGTTGGCGGTGACTGGACCGCACGACGACGCGGCGGTGATGGCGGCCGTGCACACCCACCTCCCCAAGCCCCACGACCCCTTTCTGGATCTGGTCCCGCCCCAAGGCATCAAACTCACGCCCCGGCACTATGCTTACCTCAAGATCTCCGAGGGCTGTAACCACAGCTGCAGGTTCTGCATCATTCCCTCGCTGCGCGGCCGCCTCGTGAGCCGCCCGCTCGGAGACGTCATGGGCGAGGCGGAACGCCTCGTGCGCGCCGGCGTGAAGGAGCTGCTCATCGTATCGCAGGACACGAGCGCCTTTGGGTCCGACCAAAAACACCAGGTGGCTTTCGTGAGCGGTCGCCCGGTCAAGATGTCGTTTCCGGGACTTGTTACGGAACTCGCCCGCCTCGGGGTTTGGGTCCGGCTGCACTACGTCTATCCCTACAAGAGTGTCGAAGCGGTCCTTCCGCTCTTCGAGATCGACGGCGTCCTGCCCTACCTCGACGTCCCCTTTCAACACGCCCACCCGCGCGTCCTGACTGCGATGCGCAGACCGGCGGGGCGGGCGCATCCAAGTGCCTGCGTCAAGACATGGCGAGCGGCACGGCCGGATCTCGTCCTGCGCAGCACCTTTATCGTAGGCTTCCCAGGCGAGACCGATGCTGAATTCGAGACCTTACTTGCATTTGTCGAAGAGGCCGGCATCGATCGGCTCGGGGCCTTCGCCTATTCGCCCGTGGAGGGCGCGGCGGCCAACGCGCTGGCAGACCCAGTTCCGGAGGCCGTCAAAGACGAGCGTCTGGAACGACTCATGACGCTCCAGGCGCGCGTGAGCGAAGAGCGCCTGCGGGCACGGATCGGCCGGACCTATCGGGTCTTGATCGACGAGAAGACGGCGGCGGGCGCCGTGGGGCGTACGTACGCCGAGGCGCCCGACATCGACGGGCTGGTGCATGTCTCCGGGGGTAAGACGCGGCCCGGAGATTTCGTGGACTGCGAGATCGTCTCGACCGACGCCCACGACCTCTTTGGCCGGATCTCTCCGGCTTTAAACGGGCACCCAAGCACCAGGGCCTGATCTCGACTCGGTTCCCTTGCGAACGTCGCGCCAAAGCGGCGTAGCCCCAGAAGGACACCTGACAAGGAGCCCGGCCGCCGCCTTGCTAACCTTAGACCTGACGCCCCGGCGCAGCGCCCGCTTAAGGAGATGTCGTCGTCAGAGAATCGCGCACGGCCTCGAGCTTGGCGCGCACCTGCCAACCGACCTCGGTAACTCCCGCGTTGTTCACAAGCGCCAAGACCGAGACCGGGTCCATAAAGGCCACCTTGATCGCGCCCTTGGGCGTCTCACTCACGACCACGTTGCAAGGCAACAGGAGCCCGATATCGGGTTCCATGGAGATGGCCTTTTCCGCAAGCACGGGATTACAGGCCCCGAGGATGTTGTAGCGCGGCATGTCCTTGCCGAGCTTCGCCTTGAGGGTGGCACTCACGTCGATCTCCGTGAGCACACCGAAGCCCTGCCCCTTGAGCGCATCGACGACCCGTCCACGGACTGCCTCGAAAGATCCCGTCACTTCCACATCGAACCCGTAAGCCACCTGCCCTTCTTCTAACATGCGCACTTCTCCTTATCGTTATTCCGTCTGTCGTTCGCTCACGCCCCGTAAGGGCAGACTCGAGCCCTCGCGCCTCACGAGCGCCTCACGAGCGCCGTGACAGCAGCCCGCGGCTGGCTACGGCGCTGTCGTCCCAAGCGTTCATCGAGCGCGTTGGCGAGCAGCTGGGGGGTATGCCCCATCAAAAGACCTGCATGAAAATGATAGAGGCGCACCTGGCAGGGAACGGGCTCGTGCAGCCCGCGCTCGCCCACATGAAACTCGACCCACGCCATGAGCGGGATGTCGTTGACGAGAGACCATGCGGCCCACACCTTACGCTCCACGCGGACAGCGATCCGCAACGGCGCGATCTCCACATCCAAGGGCTCGCCGAGACGGGTAAGCGCGAGAGACACCCGGTTATAGCATGCCGCGTCTATCGTCTTTGGCAGGGTCCGGATCGGGACGCGTGTCCTGGGATCGAAGGCCATGGCGCCTCCCCAGCTGACCTGAGAGTCATTGAGTATGCCACGAAAGAGCGTCCGCGCGACAGAGCCGCCCCTTACCGGCGATGCACCGCGCTTGCGCGCGCAGCCCCGAGCCCCTTGCCGGGGCCACGCGCGGCGGCACACGAGGCTCGCACCCAAAGAAAAAGGCCCCGGCGGTCCCATGACCGACGAGGCCTTGCTCGAACAGAGTTTATTCGAGGTCTAATTCACGCGCGGGTTCAACTCACCCTTCGTGTAGCGCTTGGTCATATCTTCAAGATCGACGACGCGGATCTTGGACGCCTGACCGGCAGAGCCAAACGCCTCATAACGAGCCTTGCAGATGTCCTTGCCGGCCTGAACGGAATCCTTCATGAACTTCCGAGGATCGAAGTTCTTGGGGTTCTTCGCCAAATTCCGGCGGATCGCGCCCGTTATGGCAAGCCGGAGGTCGGTGTCGATATTGACCTTGCGCACGCCGTGCTTGATGCCTTCCTGAATCTCCTTCACCGGCACGCCATAGGTCTCTCCGATATCCCCACCGAACTCATGGATGATCTTCAGCCATTCCTGGGGAACGGACGAGGAGCCGTGCATGACGAGGTGCGTGTCGGGGATCCGCTTGTGGATTTCTTTTACGCGCTCAATCGCGAGGATGTCGCCTGTCGGCGGCCGCGAGAACTTATACGCCCCGTGGCTCGTGCCGATGGCGATCGCGAGCGCGTCCACTTTAGTCTTCTTCACAAAATCCGCGGCCTGCTCGGGATCGGTCAGCAACTGGTCGTGCGACAACTTACCCTCGGCCCCCGAACCATCTTCCTCGCCGGCCATGCCGGACTCGAGCGACCCTAGGCAACCGAGCTCGCCTTCCACCGACACACCCACCGCGTGCGCCATGTCGACGACTCGGCTCGTCACCTCGACGTTGTATTCATAGCTGGAGGGGGTTTTCATGTCATCCTTCAGCGATCCATCCATCATGACCGAGCTAAAGCCCGAGCGTATGGAGCGCTGGCAGATGGCGGGGCTCGCCCCGTGGTCCTGATGCATCACGATCGGAATATGCGGATATTGCTCGATCGCTGCCAGAATGAGGTGGCGCAAGAACGGCTCGCCGGCATAGCTGCGTGCCCCCGCCGAGGCCTGCACGATCACAGGGCTGTCGACCTCGTACGCGGCCTGCATGATGGACTGAATTTGCTCCATATTGTTGACGTTGAAAGCGGGAACACCGTAGCCGTGCTCCGCCGCATGATCCAGTAGTTGGCGCAGAGATACCAGGGACATAGTCTTCTCCTTAAGATTCCTTGTGGAACGAGTTCAATCGATGGGTCCGAAATCGCCAGCGCGCACGATCTTCAGGGTGTTTGTACCGCCGGGTTTCGCAAGCGGCTCGCCGATGCTCAGGATGACGAGATCGCCGTCCCGAACTGCGCCACGCCTACGCAATTCGTCGATGGCTTCGGCCATGATGCGCGCGGGATCCGCGGAGGTCAGGGAAAATCCCACGGGATAGACGCCACGATAGAGGGTCACCTTTCTACGGGTTTCCACATGCGGCGTCAAGGCGTATATGGGCACGGCCGAACTGATGCGCGACATCCAAAGAGGCGTGGACCCGGATTCGGTGAGGGCCGCTATGGCCCGCACCGGCAGGTGATTCGCGCTATACATCACAGCCATCGCGATCGCCTCGTCGACCCGCTCGAAATGAGTGGACATGCGGTGCATGGAAAAGACCGCCTCATCCTCCTTCTCGGCCTCCCGGCAGACGCGGTCCATGGCCGCGACGGCGGCCACCGGATGCTTGCCGGTGGCGGTTTCCGCCGACAACATAACTGCGTCGGTTCCATCCAGAACGGCGTTGGCGACGTCGGATACCTCGGCGCGCGTCGGAATCGCGTTTTCGATCATCGATTCCATCATCTGCGTGGCCGTAATGACCACCCGATTCATTTTGCGCGCCAGGCGGATGATGCGTTTCTGAACGGGCGGCAAGGCCGCGTCGCCTATCTCGACGCCGAGATCGCCCCGCGCGATCATGACGGCATCCGACACGCGGATGATCTCCTCAACCGCCTCGACCGCCTCTGCGCGCTCGATCTTGGCGACAATCCCGCCCATACCGCCTGCGGCACGCAGCAGCGCACGAGCCTCTTCAATATCTTTGGCATTGCGCGGGAAGGAGATCGCGACATAGTCAGCCTGGATCTGCGCCGCCCACTTGATGTCCTCCCGATCCTTGTCGGTCAGTGCGTGGGCCGACAGACCGCCGCCTTGGCGGTTCACGCCCTTGTTGTCGGACAGCTCCCCTCCGACCACGACGCGGCAGACGATCTCGCCGCCACTTACCTCATCGACCCAGAGGACGATACGTCCGTCGTCCAGAAGGAGCGTCGCTCCCCGCGAGACATCCTTGGGAAGCGCCTTGTAGGTGAGCCCCACACGCGTCGCATCGCCCGCATCCAAAGGCATGTCCGCATCGATCACGAAGCGCTGCCCTTCCTCGAGCTGCACGCGCTTGCCCTTGAAACGCCCGATGCGGATCTTCGGGCCCTGCATGTCGGCGATGACACCGATCTGCCGCCCGTGGGCCTGCGCCCGGTCGCGGACGAGCTCGGCGCGCCGCCTATGGACCTCCGGGAGATCGTGTGAAAAATTGAGACGCACGACATCCACGCCGGCCTCGATCAGTTTATCGAGGACCTTGGGATCGTCCGTGGCAGGACCAAGTGTTGCTACGATCTTTGTTCTGCGCTGCATGACTCAAGACGCAGCGACGCTGTTCGCCGTCGCCGCCTCGAAACGCTTGCCCTTCATCACCTCTACCTTACTCCCCTGCCTGTCGCAGACCGTGTCACACCTAGGATGCCGCATCAAGATCCAGCGCCCCGCTCTTCGAGTATCGCGACGGCTGGCAGCACCTTACCCTCGAGAAACTCGAGGAAAGCGCCGCCGCCTGTCGATATATAACTAATCTTGTCGGCAACCCCGTACTTGGCGACCGCCGCCAGCGTATCGCCGCCGCCTGCGATCGAAAACGCCTCGCTCTCCGCTATGGCCTGAGCCAAGGCGCGGGTACCATCCCCGAACTGATCGAACTCGAAGACGCCGACAGGCCCGTTCCAGACTATGGTGCCCGCCTTTCTCAAGGTATCGGCGAAAAGCGCGATAGTCTTTGGGCCCACATCAAAAATCATGTCGTCCGCCACCACGTCCTTGGCGTCCTTCAGGGTCGCTTTGGCGTCTGGCGCAAACTCCTTGCCGCAGACCGCGTCCACTGGGATCGGGATCGACGCCCCGCGGGCATTGGTCTCGTGTATGAGACGCTTGGCCGTATCGATCAGATCCGGCTCGGACAGCGACTTGCCAATCGGCAGACCCGCAGCCGCCATGAAGGTGTTAGCGATACCTCCGCCCACGATCAATTGGTCGACGCGCTTCGACAGGCTCTCCAGAACCACGAGTTTGGTTGACACTTTAGAGCCGCCCACAATCGCGACCATGGGACGCTTGGGATTGTGGAGGGCGCGTCCTAAAGCGTCGAGTTCCGCGGCCAGCAAGGGGCCGGCGCAGGCGATCGGCGCGTACTTCGCCACCCCATGTGTCGAGGCCTGAGCGCGGTGCGCGGTACCGAAGGCATCCATGACGAACACATCGCAGAGCGCCGCCATCTTACGTGCTAAATCGTCGTTGTTCTTCTTCTCGCCCTTGTTGAAGCGGACGTTTTCGCAGAGCACGACGTCCCCGTCCTTCATCCCGGACACGCCGTTCAGCCAGTCGGCAACAAGCCGCACGGGCTTACCGAGGAGCTTGCCCAGATGATGGGCGACCGGCGCAAGCGAGTACTTGTCGTCGGGCACGCCCTCCTCGGGACGGCCCAGATGCGACATCAGCATGACCCGCCCGCCCTTGCGACTGGCCTCCATGATCGTCGGGAGACTCGCGCGGATACGCGTATCGTCGCCCACCCCGCCGTCCTTCAACGGGACATTCAAATCCTCTCGGATCAAGACCCGCTTGCCGGCGAGGTCGAGATCGACCATCTTCCGTATCGTCATATTGGTCCCTCGACGCCTTTAGCGCGCCTTCATCAAGGCCACAGTCGTGTCCAGCATCCGGTTAGAGAAGCCCCACTCGTTGTCATACCACGCGAGAACTTTGACGAGGTCCCCCTCCATGACCTTCGTGAGGCTCTCTTCGTAGGTCGACGAAGCGGGATCGTGGTTGAAGTCCATCGACACGAGCGGCTTGGCGTTATAGTTCAGGATTCCCTTCAGCTCACCCTCGGAGGCCGCCTTCATGATGGCGTGGATCTCTTCCTTGGTCGTCTTGCGCGCAGCAGTAAAGGTGAGATCGACGAGCGAGACATTGATGGTCGGCACACGCACCGCGAAGCCATCGAGCTTGCCGTTCAGATCCGGCAAGACAAGGCCCACCGCAGCGGCGGCGCCGGTCTTGGTCGGGATCATAGACTGTGTCGCCGAGCGCGCCCGGCGCAGGTCGCTATGATAGACGTCCGTCAAGACTTGGTCGTTCGTATAGGAATGCACAGTCGTCATGAGGCCGTGCTTGATGCCGATCTTCTCGTGCAGGGGCTTTACGAGCGGTGCCAAGCAGTTCGTGGTGCAGGAGGCATTGGAAATTACGGTATCTGAGGCCTTCAGTACGCCGTGGTTCACGCCATAAACGATAGTCGCGTCCACATCCTTGCCACCGGGGGCCGAGATGATGACCTTTTTCGCGCCGGCCTTCAGATGCGCGGAGGCCTTCTCCTTGGTCGTGAAAAAACCCGTGCATTCATGCACGACATCGATCCCGAGATCCTTCCAGGGAAGCTGCGCCGGATCGCGGTTGGATACCACGCGAATCTTGTCGCCGTTGACGATCATGTAGTCGCCATCGACTGACACCTTGCCCTGAAAGCGGCCGTGAACCGTGTCGTACTGCGTGAGATGCGCATTGGTCTCGGCGTTTCCGAGATCGTTGATCGCGACGATCTCGATCTCCTTGTTCCGTCCCGACTCATAAAGCGCCCGCAAGACATTGCGTCCGATACGCCCATAGCCGTTGATCGCGACTCTGATTGCCATACCACCATCTCCCATAGAATGAAATTCGAAAAAGGCGCAGGGCGCGCGCGGCATTTAGCCCCGCAGCCCCGCCCTCCTAAAACTATTTCAAAAGCGACAAGACGGTCTCGGTCACGCGGGCCGCTGTAAAGCCGAAATGCTGGAACAAGGCCTCGGCGGGCGCGGACTCCCCGAACCGGTCGATCCCGACCACGGCCCCGTCGAGCCCCACATACTTGCGCCAATAGCTCGTGACGCCAGCCTCGACCGCCACGCGCTTGGCGACGGCCTTGGGCAGGACGGACTCGCGATAGGCCTCGTCCTGGGCATCGAACACCTCGGCGTTCGGCATGGACACGAGGCGCACGCGCCGCCCCTTTTCAGTAAGCGCTTTATAGGCTTCCATGGCGATGCCGACCTCGGAGCCCGTAGCGATGATCAAGGCCTCGGGTGCACCGCCCTGTGCGTCGGCCAATACATAGCCCCCGCGCCGGATCTGCTTCAGAGTCCCCTCGGAGCGCGCCTGGTGTGCCAACTTCTGCCGCGAAAACACGAGGCAGCTTGGGCCATCTGTCCGATACACGGCCTCCTTCCAGGCCACTGCGGATTCGACCGCATCCGACGGGCGCCAGACCGACATATTCGGGATCAGCCGCAAGGTGGCCAGCTGTTCCACCGGCTGATGCGTCGGGCCGTCCTCGCCCAGGCCTACGGAGTCATGGGTGTAGACGAAGATCACCCGTTGCTTCATGAGGGCCGCCATGCGCAAGGCGTTGCGGGCGTACTCGGAGAACATCAGGAAAGTGGCGCCGTAGGGGACGAAGCCCTTATGCAAGGCGATACCGTTCATGATGGCCGACATGCCGAATTCGCGCACGCCGTAATAGATGTAGTTGCCGCCGGGATTCTCCGCCGAGACCCCTCGGCACCCCGACCAAATCGTGAGGTTCGAACCCGCCAGATCAGCGGATCCGCCCATGATCTCGGGCAATTTCGGCCCCAGGGCATTCAATGTGTTCTGCGAGGCATTGCGCGAAGCGATGCTCGCGCCCTTGGCATTGGTCTCGGCTATGAAGGCATCCGCCTGCACAGCAAAGTCCTTGGGCAGTTCGCTCCGCATGCGTCGCGAGAATTCAGCCGCGAGGTCGGGATGCGCCTTGGCGTATTTCTCGAAGCGCTGCTGCCAGTCAGTCTCCGCCTTCGCGCCGCGATCCTTGGCATCCCATCCGCGATAGATGGCTTCAGGAATTTCGAAGGGCCCGTGGGTCCAGCCGAGTCGCTCGCGGGTCGCGGCAACCTCCTTTTCGCCCAAGGCCGCCCCGTGGGACTCTTCCTTGCCCTCCTTGTTCGGCGACCCAAAGCCGATCACGGTCTGGCAGCAGATGAGCGAGGGCTTGTCGGTGACCTTGCGCGCAGCCTCTATCGCCGCCTTTACGGCCGTAGCGTCATGGCCATCGACCCGCGGGATCACGTGCCATCCGTAGGCCTCGAAACGCTTCGGGGTGTCGTCGGTGAACCAGCCGTGGACCTCGCCGTCGATCGAGATCCCGTTGTCATCATAGAATCCGATCAATTTTCCGAGACCGAGGTGCCCCGCAAGCGAGCAGGCCTCGTGGGAGATCCCCTCCATCAAGCAGCCGTCGCCCATGAAAACATAGGTATGGTGGTCGACGATATCATGCCCGGGCTTGTTGAATTGGCCCGCAAGCGCCCGCTCGGCGATTGCCATCCCCACCGCATTGGCGAGGCCCTGGCCGAGGGGCCCCGTTGTGGTCTCGACACCGGGCGTGTATCCATACTCGGGATGCCCCGGGGTCATGGATCCCATCTGGCGGAAGCGCTTCAGCTCATCCATCGGCAGGGCGTAGCCCGTGAGATGCAACAGACTGTAGAGCAACATGGAGCCATGACCGTTCGACAAGACGAAGCGGTCACGATCGGCCCACATCGGATTGGCGGGATTGTGTCTCAGATAATCGTTCCAGAGCACCTCGGCGATATCTGCCATACCCATGGGCGCGCCCGGGTGGCCGGAATTGGCTTTTTGCACGGCATCCATGCTGAGCGCGCGCACGGCATTAGCAAGTTCGCGGCGACGGGGGTCGAACTGACCCTCCGCTCTCGAGCGGCTTTCGGGTTTCACAGACATGATCGATCCTCGAAAAGAACAGTAATCTTTACTGGTAATGGCCAGACGCGGCCTTCAACAGGTGGTAGGCGACCAGCAACTGCGTCAGCGCCAGCGGGTGCGACCGGAGCTTCTCGCCCGTCGTCCCGGTGATATCGCCTATGCCATCGTGCCGGAGGTGGTGGTGTTCGCCCGGAATATGGCGCCACAACAGATCCTCCAGGCATTTAGCCTTCTTGTCCGAAATACTGCCGTCGATCTCGAGCCGGTCGACCGGCAGACCCATATCGCGGTCCAGTTCCATGTGGATGCCGTTGCCGCCCTGCTCCAGGACATCCGACAGATCCGGATGCGGCAAGGTCGGGCGCAAGACCAGAGAGGCGTTCAGGCGGCTACCGGACTCCTCCTTGTCGGTCTCGGGCGGCCAGAAACAGATGACCATGTCCGCCCATTTCCGCTGAGGCCGGATGAAGGCCTCCGAATCCGGCTCACGCAGCTTCATCTCCTTGGCGACAGCCTCGGCCGTGTGTCCCCGCTTTTGCGTGTCGCGTCGCATCTTCCAAAGGAAGCGTAGCTCCTCAGGCGGCGCGAGATAGAGTTTGACATCATACGCGTCTCGCATTGCCTTGGTCGAGAACCCGAGCAAGCCCTCGACAATGATGAAATCCTTGGCCTCGACGTAGGTCGGTGGGTCGAAATCACCCGTGGAGTGGTTATAATGGGGCTTAAGGATCGGCTGGCCATTCTTGAGCAGGTGCAAGTGCTGCTCAATGACGTCCATGTAGTTGCAGTCCGGATGCAGGGCCGTGAGCCCCTTCTCGGCACGCTGTACGCGGTTATACTTATGATAGTCGTCAGTGCAGATGATCGTGCACCTATCCTGCCCGATAACCTTCGCGATGCCGCTCGTAATTGTCGTCTTTCCGGCCGCCGAATCACCGACGATCCCCAACAGGATCGGTCTCTTTTGCATCTTGCTGCTCCTCGATCAGGCTAGACGGCCCAGGCAGATCCTGCCCTACCGTCCGCCCCACCCATGATGAAACATGCCTTTAATCGCGCCCAAACTTTCGGTCTACTGACAAGAAAAATCCCCTTGGCGGTTCAATCTCCCACCAAAGGGACGCAATCTACCGTCACCTGGGTCGGGCGCAACGAACCCAACCGCGGTCAAGAGCCGCGTATTTTCCCTCACCTGCCCCTGTTCGGCAATAGCCGCGCGCAAGCGGCCTCAGGCGTTATGGCTAATCCAGGCCCGCCAAGCCTCATAAAGATCAGCGGACCGCGCCGCCACGGCGGAGGCGGGCTTCAAGTCACCATAAGACAGGCGATCGCCCTCAAGAGTGGTCGCAATGCCGCCCACCTCTCTCAGAATCAGGCTGCCGGCCGCGTAATCCCACAGTTTCTGACCTCCATGCAGATAGAGATGGACGCGCCCGGCTGCCAGCCAGCACCAGTCGAGCGCGCACGATCCGCAGTTGCGCTGCGACCCGTAGGGCGGATCCACGCCGAGGCGTCCCGCGAGCCGGGGCTTTAATCGCTTGAAATCCACGAACGCCAGGCAGCGGCGCAGGGCGGGGGGGCGTCCGGGCTCGGGCAGGCGCTGTGCATTCAGCCAAGCGCCCTGGCCGCGCAGCGCCTTGAAGCACTCCGCGCGTACCGGATCATAGACCAGACCGAGGACCGCCTCACCCTCTTGCAAGAGGGCCAGGGACACGGCGAAAAAAGGCAGCCCATTGACGAAATTGGTGGTCCCATCGAGCGGATCGAGACACCAGACACCATGCGGGGACTGAAGTGCGGCGTACTGCTCGGCTTCCGACATCTCCTCGCCGACCATGCCGAAATTGGGCCAACGTATCCGGAGTTCCTCCGTAAGCCACGCCTGGACTGCGGTATCGGCTGCGGTCACAAGACTCCCGTCTTCCTTGAGCCGCGACCCGCTCGCGCCGAAGCGCGGCATGATCTCACGATGGGCGACGGTCCGAACGAGACCTTCCAGGACCTCGAGTCCGGCATAGCTGCAAGGATCGAGGCCCTGATCGCCCATCAAACGGTCATGCCTCCTTCCATTTGATCGAGCAGCCGATACTTGGAATCTGGTCGTGCGGGCCTACACCGGTACGCGCCACTTGGACCATAGCTTCGAACAGATCACGCCTGGCGTCCGGCGCAGGCTCCTTGCGGCTCGCATCAAGGCGGCCGCGATACTGAAGGGTCAGGTCGGCCCCATAGCCGAAGAAATCGGGCGTGCATACGGCCCCGAAACGACGTGCAACCTCCTGCGTCTCGTCGTACAGGTACGGAAACGGGAAACGATATTCCTGCGCAATGCGCTGCATATGGGCGAACGAATCTTCCGGATAGTCCTTGGGGTCGTTGGACATAATGGCGCAGCTGCCGATCCCCTCGGCGCGCAGGGCCACCACATCGCGGATGAGGCGGTCGCGGATGGCCTTCACGTAGGGGCAATGATTACAGATGAACATGACAAGCAGGCCACGCTCGCCGCGCACATCGGCCAGCGTGAGGACCCGGCCGTCGGTGGCGGGAAGCGCAAAATCGGGGGCGGGCCGCCCGAAATCGCAAACCGGAGTTTCTGTGCTGACCATACCGCCTCATGTATCTGGCACGCCGTGGGGTCTGCATTATGGCACACCTTGATCGAGCCCTGTCTATACTTGGGGCGAGACATAAGTCGCAGGGCGCAAGCTTGGGGGTGTGTATGGTGAGGCAAACACGCACTGCGCTGCAATCAGCGCTATGGGCATTGTCCCTGGTCTCAAGCCTCCACGCGGCCCAACTTTCGCTGTCCATACAGCCCGTCTTGGGACAGCGGGCAACGCATAAGGCCTTCGCGCCGCTCGCACGCTACCTGGGACAGCTGCTTGGCGATCCATGCCACATCATCACGAGCCCCAACTTCATCGTCTACTGGCAGAACATGGGTCGGCAGCCGGGCCCCACCTTCGTGCTGGACGCTGCGCACTTCACCGACTACCGGCTGCAGCATTTAGGCTACCACCTGCTCGTCAAGGAGCCGGGAACCGTCTCTTATTCCCTGGTGGTGCGTGGCTCGGAGATGGTGCTTGGACCCTCCGCGCTCGTAGGCCTGCCCGTGGCCTCGCTCGGCATACCGAGCATGGGTGCGGCACTCTTGAATCGTATGTTTCCGCACCCTACCCGGCGCCCCATCGTCGTAGGCGCGCGCGATGCCGCGGCCGAATTTCGCCTGCTGGCCACGCACAAAGTCGATGCCGCCATGATTCCGACCCCACTGGTCGCCCAAGCCATGGCGCAAGGAGCCGATGTCTCGGTGGTCGTCACGACGCCCCCCATCCCCAACGTGGCCCTGTCCGTGGGCCCCGGCTGGTCGGCAGCCCAGCGTGCGCAGATGAGGCGGGCACTCGTCAACGCCCCCGCATCGCTTTTCAAGGCCATCGGCCTGCAGCGCTTCGTGGTAGCGACGCCTGCCGAATACCGCGGCCAAGATCATGTCCTGAAGAGCTATTGGGGATACTGAAGGGCGACCGACCCCCACCGACGCAAGGTGTGGTTTGGTGCCAAGCGGCGCCCACGCTATGATGAAAGACCGCAACCCGACATACCCCCGCGGGGGGCAGCAAAGGAACGGGGCCCCAGCCGGTGCCCCGCTTGCGCATTCACATCGGACCGATTGCCACTATGCCCAATAGCCCCTTAGTCGAGCGTGACCTCAAAGTCCTTTGGCACCCGTGCACGCAGATGCACGACCACCCGGCTCTCCCCTTAATTCCCATCCGCCGCGCCCATGGCGTGTGGCTCGAGGACTTCGAGGGGCGACGCTATCTGGACGCGATCAGCTCCTGGTGGGTGAACCTCTTCGGTCATGCGCATCCGGCCATCAACGAGGCCATCCGGCGACAACTGAGTGAACTTGAGCATGTCCTGCTCGCGGGCTTCACGCATGAGCCCGCCATAACGCTCTCCGAAAAGCTGATCGCACTCGCGCCCCCGGGCCTTAGCCGATGCTTCTTTGGGGACAACGGTTCGTCGGCCGTCGAGATCGCCCTCAAGATGAGTCTCCATTACTGGCGCAACATAGGACAAGCACAGCGGACCGAGTTCGTGACTGTCGCGCACTCCTACCATGGAGAAACGGTCGGCGCGCTGTCGGTGAGCGACGTTGGGCTTTACAAAGCGCCCTACGAGCCGCTGCTCTTCAAGACCTATGTCGCTCCATCGCCCGACTGCCGACAAAACGAGGCCGGCATGGACTGCGCCCGGCAGGCCGAGCGCGCCCTGGCGGGCATGAAAGAGATCCTGGTGCGACACAACCAGACCCTATGCGCCGTGATCGTGGAACCCCTTGTGCAATGCGCGGGCGGGATGCGCATGCACGACCCTGCGTATATCAAGGGTCTGCGGGCGCTGTGCGACGAGTTCGGCGTACACCTCATAGCCGACGAGATCGCAGTCGGCTTCGGGCGCACGGGGACATTGTTCGCCTGCGAACAGGCGGGCATCCGCCCGGATTTTCTCTTGCTGGGGAAGGGGCTCACGGGGGGCTACTTACCCCTTTCGGTGTGCCTCACGACGGATACGGTCTACGAGGCATTTTTTGCCGACTACAGCACGGGCAAGGCCTTCTTGCATTCGCACAGTTATACGGGTAACGCCTTGGCGTGCGCGGCCGCCCTCGCCACGCTCGAGATCTTTGCGCAAGGCGACTGGATTGCCTCGAACCGAGTGCTGGCCACCATCATGGGGGAGGCCCTGGGCGCCTTACGCGACCACCCGCACGTCGCCTCGATCCGCCAGACCGGCATGATTGCCGCTTTGGACCTCGTCGCTGACAAAACGACCGGCCAAGCCTATCCCGCGAGCGAACGCCGGGGACTTGCCGTTTATCGCTATGGCTTGGATCACGAGGCCCTCTTGCGACCCCTCGGCGACACCCTCTACCTCATGCCGCCCTATGTGATCCAGGAAGACGAGATCCGCAAGATCGTGGCGGTATTGATTGCAGCGATAGATCACGCCACGGCGGTGGCGTCGTAAAAGAGCTCTTTCAGACTCACGATATCCGGTATGCCGGCGCGCTTTCCGTCGATGTCGAGCGACACCGCAAGATAGGGATGCACCGCGTCATCGTCGGTCAGTAGAACCGCCGGGGACTCGATCGTCCGCGATTGCGGCTCGGCGTTCGTGAGGACCGCAAAGAACTCGGTCGGCAAACGGCCCGGCAAGGGATAGAACACCACAGCACGCGATTTAGGCTCCACGGTCGCAGGCGGTCCCCAGAAGCGTCCCAGGTCACAGAGCGCAAGTGGCCGTGAGCGCCATATCATGGCCCCGAGGACCCACGGCGGACTCAAAGGCACCGGCGTCAGCGCATCGACGACCGCGATCTCGGCCACGAGCGCGCTCGGAACCAAGAGATAGCGATCCGAGACCGGCAATAACAAGGCGTGAATACGATCATTCGCCAAGGCCATTATCACCTCCTAACGAGCGCAGATAGGCGGCGAGGCCCTCGGGTGCCATGACCAGAATGGGCGCGCGCCCGCCCACGGCCGCCGCCGGGAACAGGTGCCGCCCGGGCACGGGCGCGGGTCCGAGAGGCGTAAAAGGCTCGATACGCAGGCTGCCGACCGGCATGAGTTTGAGTTCGTCAACCAAGAGCCCGACCGGCTGAGAGGCCCCGAAGCTCATGAACACGGCCCGCGTCCAAGGACTCTCTGAAAGCGGCGACCAATCCGGGTCCAGGGCATAGGCGAGCCACGACTCTCCTTGCACCGTGCGCAAGGCGGCGGCCCGAGCCCTGCGCTCAAGCTGCATATTCTCGCGCGGCTCGACCGAAATATCCGAGCTATTGGGCATAAGGAAGGTCTGTCCGGCGAAGCGTAGCTCCAGATAGTGTCGTGAATCCGTCATACGTGGCCTCGCCGCAATAAGACCTCGATCTCCTTACGCAAATCTTCCTCTTGGTACGGCTTCCCGAGATAGACATCGACCCCGAGCGACATGGCCCGATCGCGATGCTTATGGCCCGACCGCGACGTGATCATGATGATGGGGATGTGACGGAGTCGCACGTCCTCGCGTATGCGCGCGGTGAGCTCGTAACCGTCCATGCGCGGCATCTCGATATCGACGAGCATCACGTCCGGAACCCGCTCACGAAGTTGCTCCAGGGCTTCCACCCCGTCTTTGGCGGTGGCCGCATCGAATCCTTGTTTTTGCAGGAAGCGGCTCGTCACCTTGCGCACGGTCAAGGAATCGTCGACCACCAGCACATAAGGCCGCGCCGCCACGGGCACGTCCACCGGGGCGTGCGCGACACGCAAGCCCTCGTCCTCGCTCCACAACGCCGGGATGTCGAGGATGAGCAGGACGCGCCCATCGCCTAGGATCGTGGCCCCGAAGAGCCCCCGTATCTCGGTCAATTGGGGTCCTAGAGACTTGACCACCACCTCGCGGGTACCCGAGAGGGTGTCAACGGCGACCGCCACCTCGCGGGCGTCCAAGCGCACGAGCAGAACCGGGAGCTTGCGCGGCAAGGCGACCCCGCGGGGGACACCGAGACGCGCGCCGAGGTCCATGAACGGATAGTCCTTCCCACCATAACGCAGAGTTGGGCGGCTGGCCCGCAAGGCCTCCGCCACCGCCCCGGCCGGCGCCTCGACGATATTGACGATGGCGGCGAGCGGGACCGCGAACACCTGGTCACCGCACCCGACCACGAGCGCCTGCGCAATCGACAAGGTGAGCGGTAGTCGGATCACGAAAGATGTACCGTGCCCGACACGCGTATCGACGCTGATGGAGCCGCCCAGCTTCTTCACCTCGCTGTGCACGACATCCATACCCACGCCGCGACCCGACAGGTGCGTTATCTTCGTGGCGGTCGAGAAACCTGGGAGCAGAATGAACTGCATAACCTGCTCGTCGCTCACGAGCGCTGCGGTCGGAACGAGCTTGCGCTCTATGGCCTTGGCGCGTATGCGATCAATGTTGAGCCCCGCGCCGTCATCCGACACACGGATTACGATCTCGCCGCTTTCCTGTGTTGCCTGGATGGTGATGGTACCGACCGCACGCTTCCCTGACTGTCCCCGCTCGACGACCGGCTCGATGCCGTGATCTATGGCGTTGCGGATCATGTGCTCGAAGGGACCGACCATCCTCTCCAGCAGATGGCGATCGAGTTCAACGTCGGTGCCGCTTAGCACGAGCTCGACGCGCTTGTTCAGTTCGCGCGACGTCTGCCGGACGATCTGGCGCAACCTGTGGGCCTGCGTCGCGAAGCTCACCATGCGCGTACGCATGAGTCCTTCCTGGAGCTCCGTGTTGACGCGCGCCTGTTGTTGAAGTACGGCCTCTGCCTGACTTGCCACCCCGTCAAGGGTGCCGTGAAGCGTGATCAAATCGTGCAGGTTTTCGGTGAGGCCACGGGACAGCTGTTGCAGCCTCGAGAAGCGGTCGAACTCCAAGGGATCGAAGTCCTGAGCCACATTGCCCTCGTCGATCTGCGCGCGTGACACGATCTGCGATTCGGCCTGGATCTCGAGCTCGCGAACCTGCTCCCGGAAACGCTTCACGTTTCCGTTTAGCTCCGCCAGATGATCCTTAAGGCTGAAGACCTGCTGCTCCATACGCGAGCGCGCGATACTGACCTCGCCTGCATACGCCACCAGCCGATCCAGAAGCGCGGTCCGCACCCGCACCTGGCTTGCGGTCTCAGTCTTGAATAGGTCCTCAGCCGGATCATTGGCCGGTGGCGAATCGGTGGTCGCCGCAGTGGGTGCGAAGACCGGTGCCGGTGTCGCTTCGGGGACCCACTCCTGCGCCGATTCGGCCGGCTCTGACGCTACCGGCTTCCCCTGGAGTTGCGCGAGCAAGGTCCGTTCACGCGACCCATCCAAAGTGCTGCGACCGGAAATGAATGCCTTGTAGAGCTCTCCCAAATGCTCAGCCGCGGAATCCAAAAGCGCGAACAAAGCCTCGTCGCGCGGATAGCTGCCCTCCTCCACGCGTCGCAAGAGATCTTCGGTAGCGTGCGCGAGATCGCCCATGCGCAACGCCCCGCACATCCGCGCGCCCCCCTTCAGGGTATGCAAGACCCGCTTTAGAGAGTCGAGCTGGTCGGATCTTTCGCGATGAACGCGCCATTGAGCAAGCGCCGCCTCGAAACCATCCAAGAGGTCGCGCGCCTCGTCACGGAATATGTCGCGCAGCTCTGGATCGATCGCCTCATCGGCGGGGGCACCGACATCCTCCCGGACGGGTGCCGAGACGACCGTCTCCTCGCGCACATCCGATATCGAGCCCATGACATCGGGGGCCGGCGCCCAGGCCTCCGGCGGGCTCGCGGGCTCACCCGCTTCCGTCGGGGCCTCACGGGGCCCTTCGGCCAAGGCCAGATTCTTTTGCCACCAAGTGAGCCCTGGAGCGGGCATGTCCTCGCGGGCGCGCACAGCTAGGTAGGCGCTGAGTTCCACAAAGGGCGCCGCCGGGTCTGTTCCGCTATCGAGCGCCGCCAGCAGGCCCTCGGTCGCGGTGGCAAGACCGGTCAGTAAATCCACGCCCTCAGCCCCCAGGGGCTTTTGCTCAATTTCGCGTGCCTGCAAGTAATGTTCGACGCCAGCGCAGGATTCGGCCATGGCCACGAGCGCCACCGAACGGGCGCTCCCCTGCATGGTATGGGCGGCGCGCAGCAGATGCGCCGACACCGCGCGATCGAGCCCTTCCGATATGGCGGCGCGCAGAACACGCAGATGGTCACGCGTCTCTGCGGCAAAGATATCGCGTAGCAGCGGGTCCGCCAGCACCAGGGGGATGCCGTCCGAGTGGCCCGTGGCCGCCTCGGAGGACAGCGCTTGCGGTTCGGACGCAACGTCTTCCGGGATGGGAGCCGCGTCCTCGGGAATGGATACGGCCTCAAACGTTTCCTGCGGGAAGCGGGCTGCGCCTTCCGGAAAGAGATTCGCATCTCCGGGAAGGGTTACAGCCTCAAGCGACTCCTGGCTCCCTTGGTCCTCGAACGCCGGGATGGGTACCAGACCCTCGGGCAAAACGGGCTCAGCATCCATCGCGGGCGCCTGCGCCTCGAACGGCCGGGGTTCACGGCCCGCGACCAAGGCCTGAAGCGCCTCGCGGATCGTGGCCATTTCCGGGAGCCTATGACCTTGCTCGACGGCCTGAACCCAATCACGCACCGCTTCATAGGCCCGCACGATCCAGGCCAACACCTGCGCATCGGAGACACGATCGCGCGCACGAATTTTATTCAGCAGGCTCTCGGCGTCATAGGAAAGCTCGGCGATCTCACCGGCCTCCACCATGCGCCCACTGCCTTTCAGAGTATGGAAGGCACGCCGCGCCACGCCCACGGCGCTCTCATTGGATAGATCGGCCCCCCAAACCGGCAGCGATTCCTCGAGCTGCGCCACGGCCTGATGCGCATCCTCCAGGAAAACCGGGAGGATCTCCGGGTCGATAGCAAGATCGGCGACTGACAAGGACGGCCCCGCCACCGCGTGCGCGGGCGCGCCTTCCACGCGCCCTTCCCGTGCCGCTACACGGCCGCCCAAGGCGCCGTCCAGGGGCCGCGCGAGATCAGCAAGCTCGATGGGACGCAGGGGACGTCCGCGCTCCAGTCCATTGACGTGGGCCTCGAGGCCCGCAACCCCCGCCGCCACCGCCTCGGCCACCGCGCCTTCCGGGGAAATCCCGCCTTGCGCAAGTTGACTCAAAACGCCGTGGAGACTGCGAGCCAGTCCGGCGGCCGCCTCCTCCTCTAGAACGCGGAAAGCTGCCTCGACCTGAGCGGCAAGGCTTGGGATGCCAGCCAACCCATCGCGATCACGTGGGGAGGCCACGAAGGCCAAAAAGGCCTCTTCAATACGCGCGAGGTTGGCGCGTATCTCGCCTGCAACCGCGCCGACCAACTGGCGCCGATCCTGCGCTGAGAGCGGCGCCTCGGAGACCTCCATGCCACTCGTATCCGGCACCGAGGCGAGATTCGCAAGCACGCGGCACTGCTCGTCCACCCCTAGACGCCAACCAGAGGACCCGTAAGGAATTTCGCGGGCCGCCCCTTCGATCTGTAGGAGCCCCTGGGCCAAGGCCATGGCAACCGCGCCCGATTTCTGGAGAGATCCAGCGGCAAGTGCGCGGCAGGCCTCAGCGATCGCCAAGGCCAGCTGACCCAAAGGAACGACCTCCAGGGTCGTAAAGGTCTTGGCCATCTTATCGAGCAGCCGCACAAGTTCATCGTTGGCGGAGGTCCCGTCTTCCTGCGGATCGAAACAGCGCGACAGCAACGACTGCGCCTGCGCAATCTCCTGACTCAAAGCGCTCGCGATCGACCGCAAAGCGGCGATTGACGCTTCACGCGGCCCCTCCTCGGACGGCGCCTCGAGTTCAAAGGCGGCCCGTACGGCACTGACTGTGCCGTCTTCCGAATGGGCATCCCGCAAGACGAAGAGCATGTCCCGCGTAAGCCGCTCACAGGCGCCGCGAATGCCGCCCTTATCTTGTCCATCGGCGAAGCGCTTTAGAAGTTGATCAAGGCGCGAGATGAGCTTTTTGTCATCAGTACGGGGAGCGGCTTGCTCGAGAAGGAAACGGAGAAAGGCCTCCGCCACCCACAGACATTGAGCAATCGGCGCAAACGCCACCCGTGGACGCCAAAGACCCAGGAGATCCGGCATCGAGGGCCCACTCACATCGCGGCTCACGCCCTTCAACCATTTCAGCAAGGCTGCCTGGAAGATGGGGCGCTGCTGGCGAAAAGCCTCCACGAAGCCTTTGTCGTCACCGGCGAGCGCGCCGGGTGGACGCGCCGATAGATCCACATGGAAAAAGGCTTGCGGCGGCAGCGCCTGCGCACCGCGACTCTCCCGCAACTCGTTTGCAAGCTCAAGCAGGCTCAAGCCGTCTCCTAGACCTCGGGTCTGGACACGATCGAGAATGTCGGGGAGCAACAACAAGGTCCGGGCCAGGGGTTCGAGTACCTGCTCGCGGGGCGCCTCGGTTGTCTCGAGCAAGGCCTGGACTGCGGCCTCCGCCTCAGCTACGAGATCCGCCAGCGCATCGACCTCGACCATCTTCAGGGTCCCACTCACCTGATGCAGATAGGTCGCGCAGAGCCGCAGCTTCGTCTCGTCGCCCTGGTGCTCGATGAAGGCCTCAAGGGCAAGCCGCGCCTGCTTCAAGGTCTCATCGATCTCGTCTTTTACCCACCCCAGCGTCCCAAGGTCTACAGTGCTTTCGGTGACCATCTTACCCCCGGCCGGCACGCCGACCCTTAGGCCGGCAGCTTGAAGCCGGCAACCGACGCCTGCAGTTCGCCCACGAGGTCGGACAACTTGGCGATGGATTCGGCGGTTTGCTGCGTGCCCGCGGACGTCGTCGCCGTTGCCTCCTGAATTTCCGTCATGCTGGTCGACACCGTGGTCGCCGCCTGGGATTGCGTGTGTGCGTCCTTGGCAATGCGCACGATAAGTGACGATAGTTGCTCTGAAACGGACTCGATCTGGCCTAGGGCCTGGCCCGCGGCATCGGCGAGGCGCGTTCCCTCGACCACGCCATTGGTCGCCTTCTCCATCGAACTCACGGCCTCGTTGGTATCAGCCTGAATGGTCTTCACGAGATCCGCGATCTGCTTGGTGGCGCCACCGGACCGTTCCGCAAGTCGTTGCACTTCGTCCGCAACCACCGCAAAACCGCGGCCGGCGTCACCCGCCATAGCGGCCTGAATAGCCGCGTTCAAAGACAAGATATTGGTCTGCTCGGCGATGTCATTGATGAGCTCCACGATCTCACCGATCTGCTGCGAGCTTTCACCGAGACGCTTGATGCGCTTGGCGGTTTCCTGTATCTGCTCGCGCATCTCGTCCATACCCTTGATCGTGTTCTGCACGGCCTCCGCGCCGCGCTTGGCCGTGAGCACTGAGCCTTGCGCCACCTCCACCGACTTCCCGGCGCTCTGCGACATCTCGTCCATCGATTTCGCCATGGTCCGTATGCGTTCGGTCGTCGCAAGAATCTGCGCGGCCTGGCGCGTGGCGGCCTCGTTCAGTTCCGCGGCGGTGCGGCGGCTTCGATTCGAGGCGCTTGCCACTTCCTGCGCCGTCGTGTTGATTCGATACACGACGTTGCGCATCTCCTTGACGGCATAGTTGATCGAGTCCGCGATCGCGCCTGTGATCTGCTCTGTAACCTGCGGCTGAATGGTCAGATCGCCATCCGCGAGGTCACCCATCTCGTCTAGCAACTTCAAGATGGCGTCTTGCGTCTCGCGGTTCTGATTCGCGCTTTGCCGCGCACGGACGCGCTCGTCGCCGACCAGCTTACGGCCAAGCAAGAGCAGGAACACGAGGGACAGCCCCGCCAAGCCGTAACCCACGAACTTTTCAAATCGACGCTGATGCGAGAGGGCCACGTAGCCCTTCACGAGCGCACGGCTTTGCGAGAGCAGCTTGTTACTCCTATGGAAGATCACGGCGCCCGACCGCTGGGCTACGAACAGCGGAGCGGCGTTGGCCAGGATGCCCTGGACGCTCTGATCCATGGCCGTGAACGTCTGCGCGGCGCGGGTGAACTTGGAGCGCACCGATGCCGGGAGCTGCGGCCCGAGCTGTGTCTCAGTCTCCTTGAAGAGTTTGGTATCCTCGCCGAACTCAGCGGCCGCG
The DNA here is from genome assembly GCF_054609335.1 of Acidiferrobacter sp. Lineage (NCBI taxonomy): Bacteria > Pseudomonadati > Pseudomonadota > Gammaproteobacteria > Acidiferrobacterales > Acidiferrobacteraceae > Acidiferrobacter > Acidiferrobacter sp. The sequence goes on from NZ_JBTRWP010000021.1 coordinate 39,555, forward strand.
ACCGCCGCGGAGCTGCCGCCCTGAGCGAACAAGTTCACCTCCATTGGGATACGCTGGCTCAGCATGCCTTGGCGGGCCCCAAGATAGATGAGCTGGGGCGACATGTGGGCGCGTATGCCCCGGGTCACGATCTCATCCCATAAGGCGAGCAACATGGGCGCGGTCTGATTCACGGTTGCCACATAGTCGTGCATCATGAGCGCAGGCTCTTCCTGCTTCACGATCTCATCGACGTGATGGCGCACACCCACCCAGGTGGTGTCGAGGGCCAAAAGCGCCGACCGTACCGCCGCCGGGCTTGCCGGTATGCCTTGAGCCTGGTTGCCATTCTTCAGGGTATCGATGATGCGCTGGTAATCGACGCGCGAACGCTTTAAGTCGCTAAACGCGCTCTCCTCGCCGAGGGTCGCCGCCGCCGCGTCCTTCGCGATCCGCTGCGACAGCATAAGCAACTGGTCCGACTGCTCGATGTACTTGGCGTCGCGATTGGCTTGCTGCGCCTCCGAACCAAATAGGAAGGCCACCCCGACCAGCGAAATCACCATGAGGAAAAGCAGGACCGAGACGCCCGTTATGCCGCGCCCGGATCGCCCCTCCTTCTTGCCTCGTTCAGCCTGGGCACGCTTTTTCTTGGATGTCGGCTGCATGTCGACAAACTGCTCGCCCTGCGCGCCGCCCAACGATGCCAATTCTTCGGTCGGCTGATCCAAAACGACCCCCTTCTTTTTGGATAGTCTCGCCACCATATTCAGTATTCCTCGTAGTTGTTCTTGCGCGTTCAACGACTTCCCGTGCCGTTGTCAGGCCGCCACATGCTTGAAAGTCAGGCTTTCCGTCAGCGAACGCAGATCAAAGACGCCCCACAACGTCTCGTCCTGAACATATGCGGTCTGCACATGCATAAGGACCGCGTTGTCGAGCCCCGCGATGTCGCGCCGATCCCGCTCGGCATCGAAATGCTTCAAACCCAAAACCTCGTTTACCACCAGCGCCGTACTGAAATCCCCAACATGCATGACGAGCAGGCGTGCCTTGTCGTCCACGGGGACGGGTGCTTTCCCGAAGTACTCAGCAAGATCGATGATGGTAAGCAGGGAGCCACGCACATTGGCGACACCCTTCACCCATCGTTTCGTGCCCGGAACCCGCGTTACCTCGGGCCGGACCAAGACCTCGGCTATTTGGTCGAGAGACACAAGAAGCGATAACCCTGCCAAACGAAACCCAAGCCCGCTCCATAAGGGGGTCGCCTCCGCCTGTTCCGGCAAGCCGGGGGCGCAAGCGCGCGCCTCAGCCTGCATCTTGACGAGCAGGGCAAAGGCGCTGTCTTGGGCGCGATCGCTCACAGCGCCCTGATCTTGTCGAGCAGAACGCTTTCCACCACGGGCTTCACGATGTAATCCTTAGCCCCTTGGCGCAATCCCCAGGCCTTGTCGGTTTCCTGACCCTTGGTCGTGCAGATAATGATCGGGATGCCGGCCGTAGCCGGGCTCTTCGATATGGTCCGCGTGGCCTCGAAACCGCTCATTCCGGGCATCACGACATCCATGAGGATCAAGTCCGGACGCATGGTCTTCAGCTTCTCCAGGCTTTCCTCGCCACTTCTGGCCGTGGTAATCGTGAAGCCGTTGCGACCCAGCATCTCCTGCAGGAGATGAAGTTCGGTTGGCGAATCGTCGACCACCAAGATACTCTTAATCGCCATTATTGCGTCTCTCCTCTCTAATCAAAAACTGAAAAACCCGCAGTATCTTGCGACAGCACCCCGATTAATGCACATATCGGGCAATGACCTCTACCAGCTCTTCCTGCGTAAAGGGCTTGTTGACGTGCTCCTCGGATCCTGCGATGCGTCCCCGGGCCTTGTCGAAAAGGCCATCCTTGCTGGATAGCATGATAACCGGTATGTTCTTGAAGTCCTTATTATTTTTTATCAAGAGGCAGGTCTGATACCCGTCCAGCCTAGGCATCATGATGTCCACGAAGATGATGTCTGGCCGGCGGTCAGTGATGACCGACATCGCCTCGAAACCATCGCCCGCCGTGTAGACGTCGTAGCCCGCCTTCTTCAAAAGGGCCTCCGCCGTACGCCGTATCGTATTGCTGTCGTCGATTACCATAACCTTGATACTCACGGGATTCCTCGCCGCTATGTCGAAGGCGGCCTCTTCGAGCCGCTCCTGCGCTTCTTTGTGCACCCTACTGATTTACTAGCATACGCCATAGACAAAATCCATTTAGCGCGCACATAAAAAATTCTAGGCCTTTAGCGCGCGGATCGCCAACCCGGCCGCCAAGGGGTCGCGATATCGGGAACAACCGGTGCGCAAGCAAACTCAGCCGGACCCCCCGCGCCGCCTTTCCTTTGGTCTGCTCATGATGTCACTATTCGCCTTCTCTTGATCACACGAGGTTCGCTCATGGACTTTGGGCCCGCCCACCAAGCCGTCCCCCACCTCACGACCGCACTGACCGGCCCGCTCTTGGCACTCGAGGAGCGGTTTCTGGAGCGCGAAACGCGGATCGAGCAGTGGTTCCACGAGAGATGGCTCGACGCCCCCACGCCCTTCTATGCCTCAGTGGACTTGCGCAACGCGGGATTCAAACTGGCCCCCGTAGACACCAATCTGTTCCCAGCCGGCTTCAACAATCTGAATCCCGCCTTTCACCCCCTCTGCGTCCAAGCCTTGCAGGCGGCGGTCGAGCGCCTCTGCCCCAAGGCCGCCCGTATCCTGCTTGTGCCCGAAAACCACACCCGCAACACATTCTACTGGGAAAACATTGGCGCGCTCGTCCTGCTCCTCGAGCGCGCCGGTTACCACGTCCGAATCGGGTCCTTGCTCTCCGACGGGGAGACGCCCCCGTCGATGACCTTGGCTAACGGACGCGTACTCCCCGTGGCCCCCATCATTCGCGACGGAGATCGCGTTGCCGTGGCAGGCTTCAATCCTTGCCTCGTGCTTTTGAACAACGACCTGTCCGCGGGACCGCCTGAGATCCTGCAAGGGCTCGCACAACCCGTCATGCCCCCACTCTCCCTCGGCTGGTGGAATCGCCTCAAATCGGACCACTTCACCCAATATCAGCGACTGGCAGTCGAATTCGGCGCAGTCAACGACATAGACCCCTGGCTCATCGACCCGGTCTTCCGCCGCTGCGGCCGCATCGACTTCCAGAAGCGCGAGGGCGAGGATTGCCTGGCCCAAAACGTGGATGAGGTCTTGGGGCTAGTCCGCGAAAAATACCGAGAGTACGGCATCACTCAGGAGCCCTTCGTGATCGTCAAGGCCGATGCCGGCACCTACGGCATGGGGATCATGACCGTACGCCACGCCGACGAGGTGCGCCAGTTAAACCGCAAGCAACGCAATAAAATGTCGGTGATCAAGGAAGGCCAGACGGTCCGGGAGGTCATGGTTCAGGAGGGCGTCTACACCTTCGAGACACTAGGACCCCAACAGGCGGTGGCGGAGCCAGTCGTTTACATGGTGGACCGGTTCGTGGTGGGCGGCTTTTACCGCGTGCATAGCACGCGCGGCATAGACGAGAACCTGAACGCGCCCGGCATGCACTTCCAGTCGCTCGCCTTCGCCGACAGCTGCTCGAACCCGGACGATACGCAGGCCCCCGACGCGGGACCCAACCGCTTTTACGCCTATGGCGTCATAGCGCGCCTCGCGCTGCTCGCCGCCGCCCGCGAACTCCAAGGCACGGCGGGAGACAAGGCATGACGCGCAGCTTAGCCGTGATCATGGATCCGGTCGACCATATCAAGGCCTACAAAGACACGACCGTAGGTCTTCTGCGCGAAGCCGGGCGACGCGGTTATCGAATAGACTACCTCGAGGCGCGCGATCTCGAGTTGCGCGGCGACCGTCTGATGGCGCAGGCACGCAGCATGGTGGTGCGTGAAACCGATGAGGATTGGTGCGAATTGGGTGCGCCGCACGAGCTTGGGCTCTTGGACGTCGATATCATATTGATGCGCAAGGACCCGCCTTTCAACATGGATTACATCTACGCCACCTACCTCCTCGAGCACGCCCAACGGGCCGGAGTACTCGTGGTCAACGACCCGGCAAGTATCAGAGACGCGAACGAAAAACTCTTCGCAACCTGGTTTTCTGACTGCATGCCGCCTACGCTCGTCACAAGCCGCAAAGGCGCTTTGCGCGCCTTCCTGGAAGAGCATGGCGATATCATCGTGAAGCCCTTGGACGGCATGGGGGGCAGCTCGGTCTTCCGCGTCGCCCAAGGCGATCCAAATATGAACGTAATCTTCGAGACCATGACCGACAATGAAGGGCGCTACACCATGGCGCAGCGCTACCTGCCGGCGATCGCCCAAGGCGACAAGCGCATCCTCATGATCGATGGCGAGCCCGTGCCGTTTGCCCTGGCGCGCGTACCGGCGCCGGGCGAGACACGAGGCAACCTCGCCGCCGGAGGGACGGGCGTTGGACAGGCGCTCAGCACCTCGGACCGGCGCATCTGCGACCGCGTAGGCCCGGTATTACAAAAGCTGGGGCTCGTGTTCGTGGGGCTCGATGTCATCGGCGAATCGCTGACCGAAATCAACGTCACGAGCCCGACCGGCCTGCGCGAACTCGATCGCATCTTTCATCTGAACATCGCCGGCGACCTTTTTGACGCACTGGAACGCAAACTGGTCGCGGGTGTCCGCCCTGCATGACGGCGGTCCGCCTCAAAGCCGCCGATCGTCTGGGGATCGCGCTCTTCCTGGCGGGGCTTTTACATCTCGTGCTTATCCTGGGCCTGCGCTTCAATGTCCCGCACGGAGCGCCCGGTCGCGTCCTCGATGTGACGCTCGTCCAGAGCGCGAGCCATGCAAAGCCCCGCCATGCGCGCCGGCTTGCCCAGGTCAACGTCCGGGGCGGGGGCGGGATCCACAAGAAACATGCCGCTCATACACCCTTTGTCGCGACACCCAGAAACGGCGGTACACCTCGACCGACGCCCCAAAGGCGCGCGCGGGAATCCACTGTTGATCACCTGCGACTTTTGCGCACGCGGCGCGGTCCGCTCAGACTCACATTCGCGAAGCCCGCGTGGCAGTTGCATGCGGCGATCGCCGAAGAACTCGGTATCGCCAAACAACTGGCCGGCGAAGAGGCACGCCTGAAGGCCGAAATTCGTCGGGACTCGCGCGCCGGACGCGTCGTGGGCGCCGGCCGTGGCGGGATCACGGCGCGGCGTTTCGCCTATGCGAGCTACATAGCACGCTGGGTCCGCCGCATGGAACATATCGGGAGCCTGCAGTATCGTCACCTGTTCGGGGCGCGCGGCCTCACAGGATCGCTCGTGCTGGAAGTCGAAATCCAGAGAAACGGCGACTTGAGGAGCGTGAAGATCATACGTCCATCACCCTATCCAGCGCTTGATCACGCCGCGCTTTCCATGGTGCGCAAAGCCGCCCCGTTCGCGCCCCTTCCGGCCGTGCGGGGATCCAAGCTCGCAGTCTTGCCCATTATCGAGACATGGCGTTTCCGAGGTGGGCATATGATCGAGGGATCGCCCGCGACCACTGCGGCCCCCTGACCTTCACTTCCCTTGAAACACCCGCGGGCATGCCGGATACTAGATGCGTCTCACACACTGCGGTTCGGTGCAGGAATATCGACGAGCAGGGCGGCTTGGAACCCCTTCCGCCCGGCGATGCGACGCTCCCGGGGCCTCGGCCTTGGGCGGGCTCGCCCACCCACCACTTCGTTGCGAGGGCCTATGAATACGACCATACCGCTCGCCAATCAATTCCTGATCGCCATGCCGGGCCTTGGCGATCCGAACTTCTTCCGCACGGTGACCTTGGTCTGCGAACACAGCGCCGAGGGGGCCATGGGCATTATCATCAACCGGCCGGTCGACCTCACGCTCGGCGACGTATTCCGGCAGCTCGACATCGAGAGCCCCGAGGGACTGACAACGGGCCGGGTCGTCTATCTGGGCGGCCCCATACAAAACAATCGCGGCTTCGTGCTCCACGAACCGCTCGGGGCCTTTGAGTCGACCCTGGCCGTAAGCGAGACGCTCGGCGTATCGACCTCGCGCGATATTCTCACCGCCATTGCCCACGACAGCGGACCTGAGCATTTCCTGCTCGCGCTCGGTTACGCGGGCTGGGGCCCCGGGCAACTCGAAAAGGAGATGGCCGATAACGCCTGGCTCAGTGTCCCGGCGAGTTCCGAGATCCTCTTCAATACGCCCGTGGAGGCGCGCTGGTCGGCAGCCGCCCATCTGCTCGGCGTCGACATGGCCCAACTGTGCGGGGACGCGGGCCACGCGTGAGCGCGCAGACCTTCCTGGGATTCGACTTCGGCACAAAAAGCATAGGGGTCGCCGTCGGCCGCCTTCCGACCGGGCGCGCGGAGGGGGCCGGGTGCGTCGCGGGCCTGAAGAGCGGGCCCGATTGGGACGCCATCGCGCGCCTCATACAGCTCTGGCAACCCGAGGGCTTGGTCGTGGGCTTACCGCGCAACATGGACGGCACCGACAACCCCATGACAGCCTTGAGCCTGCGCTTTGGGCGACGTTTGGACGGCCGCTATCATCTGCCGGTATACTGGGTCGATGAACGGCTGACCACAGTCGCGGTGCGCGAGCACGTCAAGGAGACGGGCGCGCGCAAGACCCGGCGCAAGGCCATGCTCGACACGCTGGCCGCCGTCACCATACTACAGGCGTTCTTTGATGAGCCGCGATTCAGGGCGCGCTCACATGAACTGGACAAAGGAATGGGGCATCCGTGATCGACGTGGAAGGAGCGCTTGCACGCATGGCCGATGGCGCTCAGGCCTTCATGGAGCGCCATCCGGTCCTGATCGGAATCCATACGGGCGGTGTATGGGTCGCTGAACGCCTCCATGAGCGACTCGGACTCGAAGAGCCGCTCGGAACGCTCGACATCTCCTTTTATCGGGATGACTTCAGCCAAATCGGCATACACCCGCAGGTCAAGACATCGCATCTCCCGATCGCCCTTGATGGCCGCCACATCATTCTCGTGGACGATGTCCTGCATACGGGACGCACGATACGAGCGGCGCTGAACGAGATCTTTGATTTCGCACGCCCGGCATCGATCGCGCTTGCGGTACTCATCGTACGGGATGGCCGCGAACTGCCCGTGCAACCCGATATTGTCGGGGCCGCAGTCGCGCTCAAACCACGGCAGCACATTAAGCTGACCGGCCCCAACCCCCTCGGCATCAAAATACTGGAGAAGACCGAGTGACTCCCGCGCGAACCGGCAATGGCCACAGGCTCAGGCACTTCCTCACGACCGAGGACCTGAGCGCCCAGGCGATGACCGAGATCCTGGATACGGCCGAATCGTTCATAAGCGTAGGTGAGCGCGAGATCAAGAAAGTACCGCTCTTGCGCGGCAAAACGATCGTCAATCTGTTCTTCGAGTCGAGCACGCGCACCCGCACGACCTTCGAGATCGCCGGCAAGCGCCTGTCGGCCGACATAATCAACATCAACACGAGCGTGTCGGCAACCCAGAAGGGCGAAAGCCTGCTCGATACGGTCCGCAACCTCGAAGCCATGCACACCGACCTTTTTGTGATCCGCCATCCGGTCAGCGGGGCGGCGGACCTCGTCGCCCGATCTGTGCCCAACCACGTGCATGTCGTCAACGCAGGCGATGGGCGCCACGCACACCCCACCCAGGGCCTGCTCGACATGTTCACGATCCGCCGCTACAAAGGGGATTTCCGGCGCCTTACAGTGGCGATCGTAGGCGACGTGCTGCACTCACGCGTCGCCCGCTCACAAATACATGCCCTCACGGCCTTGGGCGCAAAGGAGGTGCGGGTGGTTGCTCCCCGGTCGCTGCTGCCGGCCGCGGTGGAAAGCCTGGGCGTCACAGCCTACACGGACATCGCCCGAGGACTTAAAGACGCAGACGTCATCATCACGCTGCGGCTCCAGTTCGAGCGCATGGGCGGGGCACTCATCCCAAGCGCGCGTGAATACTTCGACTTGTACGGGCTCACGCGCGAGCGCCTGGAGCTTGCCGACCCGGGCGCCATCGTGATGCACCCCGGGCCCATGAATCGCGGGCTTGAGATCGCGTCGGAGGTGGCCGACGGTCCACAGTCGGTCATCCTCCCACAAGTCACAAACGGCATCGCGGTGCGCATGGCCATACTCGCGCGCCTGGCCGGCGCCTCCGCCGGGGAGGGCAAAACACCGTGAACATAGCCATCATTGGCGGACGGGTGATCGATCCCGCGCAAGACTTGGACGCGGTGTGTTCGCTGTTCGTACGCGACGGAGTCATCGTGGGCGTCGGCGAGACGCCCTCCGGCTTCGAGGCGGATCGCACGCTAGAGGCCCATGGGCTTGTCGTCTGCCCGGGGCTCATCGACCTGCGCGCGCGGGTGCGCGAGCCGGGACTCGAGCACAAAGGCACGATCGAGAGCGAGACGCGCGCGGCGCTCGCCGGTGGCATCACGCGCCTATGCTGTCCGCCGGACACGGATCCGGTCGTCGATACCCCCGCCACCGCCCAATGGCTGATCGCCCGGGCCCGGCAATGCGGGGGTGCAGAGATCCTGCCGATCGGCGCCCTCACCCGCGGCTTGAGCGGGACCCATCTCGCCGACATGCACGCCCTTTCCCGGGCCGGCTGCGTGGGAGTCGGTAATGCCGCGCTGCCCATAAAAGATACCGCGGTCCTGCGCCACGCCTTGGAGTATGCCTCGGGACTCGGGCTGCTCATCTTTCTGACACCCGAGGATCCCTGGCTTGCCGGGATGGGCGTCGTACACGAGGGACGCATCTCGACCCGTCTGGGACTTGCCGGCATACCGGAAAGCGCCGAAACCATTGAGATCTCGCGCACCCTCATGCTGATCGAAGAGATCGGGGCGCGTGCGCATTTTTGCGGGATATCGACGGCGCGCGGTGTGGCGCTCATCGCCGAAGCCAAGCGGCGGGGTCTTGCCGTAAGCGCTGACACGGCCATCCACCAGCTGTACTTCACGGAAGACGACGTCGGCATCTTCGACACCAATTATCGCCTGCGACCGCCGGTGCGCACGACCGCCGACCGCGACGCCCTGCGTGACGCCGTGGCCCGGGGCGTGATCGATGCGCTCTGCTCCGACCACCTCCCGCACGAGGAAGACGCCAAGGAGCGGCCCTTCAGCGACGCGGAGCCCGGCATCGCCGGACTCGAAACGCTCCTGCCCCTGACCTTGCGTCTGGCAGAACTGAAAGTCCTCACCCTCAAAAACGCCTTGGCCGCGGTCACCGTCCGTCCGGCAACACTCCTGGGCCTCGCGGCCGGCACGCTTGCGATCGGGCGACCTGCCGACATCTGCCTCTACGATCCAGAAGCCGAATGGACGCCGACGGCAAACTCGGTCCGGACCCGTGGCCGTAACAGCCCCTTCTACGGGACCTTGATGCGTGGACAGGTCGTGATCACGATCCAGGGCGGCCGCATCGCCTACGAGCGGCCCGATCCC